>DASSFG010000608.1:0-5860 GCA_035694685.1 Pirellulales bacterium | reverse complement strand
CAGCGCGCTGTCCGAGGGACACATAAACGTTCCGACGCGCGTGGCGGCCGCCACCACGTTGAGCGGATCGTTCCACTTCACGTTAAAGTTGACGAATTGATAGACGTTGGCTTGCTCCATATAAGGGAGTAAGCGGGCATGATCGGAAATATCGGTGTTGGTCAAGCTGCCACTGGCGTTCCAGACGCCCGAATCGGAGGCTGGTAGGCGATGGAAGGCATCGTGGTAGTTGTGCAGCGCCACGCCGAACTGCTTGAGGTTATTGTTGCACTGCGTGCGACGCGCCGACTCGCGCGCCGCTTGCACGGCCGGCAGCAAAAGCGCAATTAGGATTCCGATGATGGCGATCACCACCAAGAGTTCGACGAGCGTAAAGCCTTTACGATTCGATTTCATGACAAATTCCAAAAATGAAAAGAATGACAAATATCAAGCGACGATGAAGAGAACGATTACTGACCGGCCGTGAGCCCGGCCGCTTCTGTGATTCGGTCGAACCTGGCACGCTAAGTTACATAGCTAACGAGCCGCACGACCCACCGATGACGACTTGGCCGCCGCGAACGGATTCCGGGCAGGCGAACTGCGCGAGCAGGTTAACGTTATTGAGGCCGGACAGAAAAGTAAGCAGGGCCCCGTCGCGTTTTAGGCGTGAGCGTTTGTTTTGCTGACAAGCCGAAAGCGAACGCCATCAAACACGCGGCCATAGCGTGTGTCGCCACCTATGGCAACGGGCGATCGGGATTACCGCGGCACCACGCCGCTCGGGTTGTCAAACGGTCGATAGGCGATTCCAGTAACTCCGGATCGCCAAAACAAACCAACCTCGCCACAAACGCATTCCTGCGTTGATCGGTAGTGCGCAAAAACGCCTCGCGCGCAATACCAGCGCAGGGACAGGCATCTGCCGGCGATCAGGCCTGCCGAGGCGGGCGAAAGACGGGATCGGCGTGCAGGAAGGCACGGGGTTGTCGGTCAATGATGATCACGCCAACGGGCTCGATCGAAAGTCGCGGGGCCTCATCATTTGCCAGGGCCCAATCCTGTTGACTCGACGGAGGAGTGGCAGGCCGCTCTGGCCCAGGGGCCGAACGGCGAGAGCAATTCGGTCCGTGGCAAGGCGTCTGGCGGTCGCCATGGCCCGATGGCCCATGCACCGCATGTCCGCCGACCATCACATAATCACCGCAGCTCGCCGATGCCGTATTGCACGCGAACCGGCCTTCCATGAGGCAGGCGGCGATTAGGCAACCCAGAATGCGAATCGCAGCGACAGATTTCATCTGTGCGTGTCTGTGCGAATTTAACGGATAAACTTTGTCAGGCCTGAACATACACTTGTCCAACACTAAAAGCAAGAAAATAAACGCTCAATTTCAGAAATTCTGTTTGCAAGAATGGAAGATGATTTCTCGCTAGCGAAATGCGCTGTCGTCAACGACGGCGCTACGAAGGTATTTCCAAAGGGGCGTGTTGGGGGCCGAAGTTGCGCCGGGCGGCATCACGTTCTGCCCGTCGCTCGACATCAGCAGGCAATAGACCTGGAAATCGATGTCTTGCGAAACAAAGCGGCTATGGCCGTCGCAAAACGCCATGTTCACGCCGGTAGGGTGCTGGCTCGATGGCCGGGCGTTGGTGTAGGGATAGTACGCATTGTTGTTCGACATCATGTCGGACGGGCTGTTGATCTTGCCGTATTGGATGCCCGACGTGACGTAAGGCGGCGTGGTGCCGCCGCTGCCGTCGACGTCGCCCCACCAGACAAAGCCCTGCAGTGCTTCGAGCACGGCGAAGGGTAAATTCCCGTTTCCCATACCGCCGCCCATACCGCCGCCCATGCCACCCCCGCCGCCACCCATACTTGAATCGGCGAGGCCCTGCGCATTGGGGTCGGCGTAGCTGCCGGCGTCGAGGTTCTCGGTCATCATCAGCGTCATCGACGTGCCGTCGTGTGAGGTGAGAAAATCCATCGTCATCGACACCTGCGGCCCCATGTTGCACGTCTGCGCCATGGGGATGTTGAGCATCATCGAATCCATTGAGTCTTGAAAACAATCGAAGAACACGCCGTTCTGGCGATAATCGGCACTGATTGCCATGGTCATGCCTCCCATGCCTCCGGCAAACGTGGCCGTGGTGTCCATTTGCCCGGCATTCACCACGTAAGCGTTTGGTGGCGGCGACGTCTGGCCGGGCGGGTCGCTCGGACAAACGAGAATCGAAACGTAACCCAACGTCGTTGGGTCGATCGCCGGGTTCGGTGACGGCCCCATGGGATTGGCGGTCAAGAAAGTGCCGTTGCGCCAGAGCAGGTACAAGTCGGTCCGCTCCAGGAAGGGCAACAGCGGCACGACCCAGCTCACGGGATACTGCGGTATCGAGTTTCCGCCCACCATCGGCTGGGGCGACAGGGTCATGTTCTCGCGCCAGCCAGGCAGTCGTCCGCCCGTCTTGCTGGCGAAGTTCTGCATGGCAATGCCGAGGTTGTGCAAGTGGTTGTTGCAAGTATTGCGGCGGCCCGATTCGCGCGATTGCTGCACGGCGGGCAGTAAGAGAGCCATCAGCATGCCGATGATGCTGATCACAACTAACAATTCGAGGAGCGTGAATGCTCGAAAAGTACGATTCATCGTAGTACCTGGATAAAAAGGGCGTGTGACACGAACAAACTGATCTGAATGAATGATCGGCGCAGGCGCGGCCACGTGCGACGGTGCCGCGCTTCGGCGGCGCCGTCGCCGAAGCCATGATCGACGTTAATGTCGCGCAGGCCAAATTGAGGCGTTGGCCATTTGCGTAGGTCAGGCTTTCCAGCCTGACGGCGTCAGGCGGGAAAGCCTGACCTACACATCAGCATCGGCCGCGCGACGTATACAACGAAACTCGCCTCGACGAGCGCAGCCTGGTCCGCTGGTTACGGTTGGCCCACGTTGCCGCGCAGCGTTATCGGCGTGCGCAGCATCTCGTCTGACTGGAATGACTAACTATAGAACCGGCGGTGAAAAGAATGCCCCGCGCGCAACATCAGCGCGATCGAAGCCGCCGGTGACTAACCGTGCCGTGGAGGGCGAAAGATCGGCTCGGAACGGCGAACCGTCGTTGGACTTGATTCGAGCGCCGCGGCCTTTACCAGCTCGACCAACAACATCTCCGTCGCGTCGGTCATGAGCCCCCAATGCTGTTGGCCGGACGTCAGCGTGACGGGCTGCTGAGGTGAGGGGGACGAACGCTGGGAGCAATGCGGGCCGTGGCAGGGCGACTCATGTTCGCCGTGTTCGGGAAGGAGGGCGCGCCCGGATGAATGGGCCGCGCCGGCCATCCCATGATCGCCGTCCGCCGCATGTCCGCCGATCATCACATAGTCGCCGCAACTCGCGTGCGCCTGGCGGCCGCTCAGCCCGGCTGCAACCAGGCAGCTTGCCGCCAGGCAGCCCATCGTGCGGATTGCGGCGGTGCGTTTCATCGGTCGAACGGCAAGGCCAGAGGTTGAACGCCATGAGCATACAATGAGTCTACTGAAGATTCAAGGAATTTTCCGAACCGGTTTTCTGAACCGCGGCCGTGCGGTGCCCGTAGGAATTTTGTTGCCCCGCTCCCAGACGGGAGCCTTTAATGAATGACTGGTCGGCTGCGAAAAAGTCGCGGCGGAGTCTGGACCAGTCGGCCCTCCTGCGTAAGATTGCAAGAGGGAAGCGCATGGAACACGCGCCACCGATTTGTCAATAGCCCGCTCGCATCTACCACAGGGCCGGGAACGCTCGCGGCAAAAACCGCTGGCACTCAAGGCCGCGCTGGGGTCAGAACGGAGCTGATATAAACTGGGTAATCTGGGATGACCTGATAAAGAACCGCTTCCGCTTGCCTGGACGTAATCTTTTACCAAATGGCAAGCGGCCAGAAAAACTTGCCGTTTCAGTGTTAGAATTTGATGGATTTTTCCCTGGTTCCCGTGGATAATTGTCGGACTTGGGTTCGTGCTGCCTTAGTACGCCGTGGTTTACAGCAGGAGGCTATGCCCACCTCGCCTCTGCGACGCGGCCCATCTGGGAGCATGTTGGATGACCCGTATGCGGTCCGGCTCACCCCATTGGCTCACCATTGAGGAGTAGTTGAATTGTACGACGCGCTGTTAGACGAATTGGAAGACGAAGGGACTTCGAGCCCAGATGAAGCGGTCGATCTTGCTGACAAAGACGACCTGGTCGACGAAGACGACGATCTCGGCGACGAGGTGGCGGAGGTAGACGTCGATCCCGATGCAGAATTGCACGGCGACGAGCTGCTCCTGGCCGGCGAAGACGGGGAGTCGTGGTCCGACGACCCCGTGCGCATGTACCTGACGCAGATGGGCGAGATTCCCTTGCTCACCCGCAAGCAGGAGATCGCCCTGGCGAAAGAAATCGAGATCACACGGGCACGCTTTCGCCGCAAGCTGCTCGAGTGCGATTACGTGATTCGCGATGCAGCCAAGGTGCTGCGGCGGGTCTATTCCGGCGAGCTTCCGTTCGACCGCACGGTGCAGGTCTCCGTGACCGACCGTCTGGAGAAGGAGCAGATTCTCGGCCGCTTCCCGCACAATCTGCGTACGCTGGATATTCTCTTGGAGCGCAACCGGCGCGACTACTACGTGGCCTTCAGCAAGTCGCGCAAGCTCGCGGAGCGGCATCAGGCCTGGCGGCGGCTTGGCCGTCGCCGTCTGCGAGCCGTGCGGCTGATCGAAGAGCTCGGCTTGCGCACGCAGCGCATCGAGTCGAAGATCAAGACGCTGGAAGGGTTCAGCCGTCGCGTGGATGAGCTGCGGCACAAGATCACGTCGCACAAAGCCGGCAAAGGCGCTACCGACGAACGGGCCGCCTGGCTCACCGAATTCCGCAACATTCTGCGTGTGACACAGGAGACCCCCAGCAGCCTGCGACGCCGCGTGCATTACCTGCGGCAGATTTACGCACAATATCAACGCGCCAAGCGCGGCCTGTCGGAAGGTAACTTGCGGCTGGTGGTGTCCATCGCCAAGAAGTACCGCAACCGCGGACTGAGCTTTTTGGACCTCATCCAGGAGGGGAACGCAGGCCTGATGCGGGCGGTCGACAAGTTCGAATATCGCCGCGGCTTCAAGTTCTGCACCTATGCCACGTGGTGGATTCGTCAGGCGATCACGCGCGCGGTGGCCGATCAAAGCCGGACGATTCGCATTCCGGTCCACATGGTCGAAACGATGTCGAAGGTGCGCAACGTCTCGCGCCAGTTGTTGCAAGAGCTTGGCCGTGAGCCGACGATCGAAGAAACGGCCCGCGCCGCGGGCACCGCCATCGACGAAGCTCGCCGCGTGCTGGCCATGAGCCGTTACCCGATCAGCCTCGACCGGCCGGTGGGCAACAGCGAAGACAGCCACTTCGGCGATCTCTTGCCCGATGGGGGAGCGGAAAGCCCCGCCATCGGCGCCGCCCAGGAGATGCTTCGTGGCCGCATCGCCAAAGTGCTCAAGACCCTGAGCTATCGCGAGCGCGAGATCATCAAGCTCCGCTATGGCCTGGGCGACGGTTACAGCTACACGCTGGAAGAAGTCGGTCACATCTTCAAGGTGACGCGAGAGCGGATCCGCCAGATCGAGGCCAAAGCGGTGCGTAAGCTGCAGCAACCCAGCCGCAGCCAGGAACTGTCGGGCTTCCTCGACTGATCTGCTCGAGCACTGCTAAAAGTTTCTCCGGGCCGGATGGCATGCCATCCGGCCCGTTGTCATTCTGTGGCCCTACGGCAAGCAGCGACGATTCGCGGCGATCCCGGAGCCGTCATTCATTTGCGCCTTTTTACCTAGCCCAGGCATTTATGCCTGGGGTAACGATGGCGCCCAACCCACACG
>DASSFG010000607.1:0-5025 GCA_035694685.1 Pirellulales bacterium | reverse complement strand
TTTGATGTTGCGCTTTTGTCTGCCGCGGAGCGGCAAAGGAGTGTAGCCGCGGGTGCAAACCCGCGGAAAACGTGGCAAAAACCGGATGAAGCCGCGGAGCGGCGACGTAATTCCAACCGTCGTCGCTCCGCCGCCGCGCCGCGGCTTCGCCAACCCCCGTCAAACCGTACCGCGGGCTTCGCCCACGGCTACATTCCGAGCGCCGCTCCGCGGCGGAGATCGAACACCATTTGATTCGCTCAACATCGTTACACTTCGCGGATCGCCAACAGCGCCAACGGCAGGTGCTCGTCGCGGTTTTCGACGCGACGAGCATGGAGCAGCAGTTTCGTGCGGCCACGGCCGGGCGAATCGTGCTCGATCTCCACCTCGCTCGACGTTGATTCGTCGCGCAAGACGCGGTCTACGAGCGATCTTAAGTGCGGGGCCTTCCACAGTCCGTCGCCGAGGCCGAAGAGTTGCTTGCCTGTCGCCTCGTGCGACTCTATGCCAAACATGCGGCAGAAGGCATCGTTGACCATCTGCACGTTCAATTCTCCGTCGAACACCACCAATGCGTCGCCGACGGCCTGTACGATGGCCAGTACCCGCCGGCGCGAGGCGTCCATTTCCAGCTCGCGCCGCTTTACCGCATCGATATCAACGAGTGCGATTACGGCGCCTTCGATCCGGTTGTCGACGCTGCAATAGGGCCGCACGCGCAGTAAATACCAACGTCCCTCGACGTCTTGAACTTCCTGTTCCAGCGGCGTGAGGTGCTCGATCACGCCCTGCACGTCGTGCTCCAGGTTGGGACTGACGATGTTGGGTTTGATGTGCTGCATCGGCCGGCCAATGTCGGTGGCGATCAGGTTGAACAAGTTCTCGGCGGGCGGCGTGAAGCGGCGGATGCACAGTCCCCGATCGACCATGATGACCGCAAGTTGCACGCTGCTAAGCAGGTTGACCAGGTCGCTGTTCAGCCGTCCCAGCTCGTCGTTGCGGCTGTGCAGCTCGGCATTGAGCGTGTTGAGCTCCTCGTTGGTGCTTTGCAGCTCCTCCTTGGCCGTATCGAGCTCCTCGTTGGTGCTTTGCAGCTCTTCATTGCTCGACAACACCTCTTCGTTGGCCGATTGCAGCTCTTCATTGGCGATTTCGAGGTCTTGAATGGCCGACTGCAGGTAGCGGCGGGTGGTCGAAAGTTCGTGGCGCGTGTGGTCGAGCTCGCGGTGCAGCCGCTCCGGCCCGCTTTCGTCCGTCTGGTCCGCGACCGGCGCCGTCGAGGGTGCGGGCGGCGGTCCCGCCTGATGGCCCGCTTCCTCGAACAAGACCAGGAAGTGCGGCGGCTCGTCCGGCAGGACGATCGGCGTCACGTCCAGCGTCACCTCGCGGCCATGGCCGTCGAAGCTGACGTGCAACCCCTCTTTCCGTACCGCGGCTTGTGAGTTGCGGGCTTCAATCAGGGCCTGGTGCAGCTCGTGCAGCAGTCCGGGCCGGACCATCTTCAGTACGTGCAGGTTGACGTCGCCGGGCGACGGCTCGAGAAAGTAGCCCGTCTGCCCGCGAAACTGGATGATCTCGAAACGCTCGTTCACCAGCACTCCCGGCGGCGCGTACTTGCTCAGCATGAGCTGGTTGACCTCTTGTTGCACGTTTTTGCGCACGTGTTCACGGACGGCCTTGACGGCCGCCGGCACGCTGGGCATTTCCGCGTGGCGACCCTCGCTAAAGACCAGGTCGAGCGGCTCGATATAGGCGGGCCGCTTGCTGTAGAGCCGGTGCTTTTTGTCGACCACCGTAAACATGTCGCGCTGCATGCCAACCGTCTCCGCGGCGCCCAGCATGAGAAAGCCGCTCGGCTTGAGCGCATAATGGAAGGCGGAGAAGAGCCGTTTCTGCATCGCCTGGTCGAGATAGATCAATACGTTACGGCAGATGATCAGGTCAAGCTTCGAAAACGGCGGATCGCGCGTCAAATCGTGCCGCGCGAAGATGCACATCTCGCGCACCCGTTTGTTGACGCGATACTTGCCGTCGACGGGGGTGAAGAACCTTCGCAGCCGCTCCGGAGCGATGGGCCGGACCGCCGACTCGGGATAGAGTCCGGCGCGGGCAGTCTCGATTGCCGTGTCGCTGACGTCGGTAGCAAAGATTTGTACCAACCTTTCGTCGTTTTTCTCGGCCAGGTACTCCAACAGCACCATGGCCACCGAGTAGGGCTCTTCGCCCGACGAACAACCGGGAATCCAGAGCCGCAGCATGTCGTCCGGCTTGCGATCTTCGAACAGCTTGGGCAACACTTTTGCCCCCAGCGCCGTGAACGATTCGGGCTCGCGAAAGAAAAACGTGACGTGGATCAGCACGTCGCGATAAAGCTGAAGCACCTCTTGCGGCTGCTGTTCGAGCCGGCGGACGTACTCCTGAGCGCTGGCGATCTTGTGCAACGCCATCGGCCGCAGCAAACGCCGCTCGATCGTAGGCCGCTTGTATTGCGAAAAATCGACGCCGCTGGCCATGCGCAGCAGCGAAAAGATGCGCTGGAACTGCTCGTCGTTGGGGCGAAGCTGCCGGGCTTCTTCCGTTTTCTCCGCCGCGGCCAGGTAAGGATGGCGCGTGAGATCGACCAGCGCCCGCGCTATGTCAGCCGGCGAGAGCACAAAGTCGGCGTCGCCCGTGGCCATCGCCGCCCGAGGCATCTCGTCGCGTTCGGCCAGGCCGGGAGTCTGACAGAACGTGATGCCGCCGGCCTCCTTGATTTGCCGCAAGCCGATGGCGCCGTCGCTGCCCATGCCCGAGAGCACGACACCGACGGCCCGCTCGCCGGCCTGCTTGGCCAGCGAAATAAAAAAGCGGTCGATCGGCAGAAAAGCGGCGGTCTCTCCCGCCCGAGGGGCGAGATTGAAATGGCCGTCCTTGACCTCGATATAGACGTCCGGAGGGATAATGTAAACATGTCCCGCTTCCAGCCGCAAACCTTCGGTTGCTTCCGAAACTCGCATGCCGGTCATTTTCGAGAGCAGCTCGGTGAGCATGCTCTTGTGGGTAGGAAGCAAGTGCAGGATGAAGACCATGCACAACGGCGAATCGGCCGGAAGCTGTTCGATCAACCGCTGAAAGGCCTCGAACCCGCCTGCCGACGCTCCCACGCCCACGATCAAATTGGGATTGCCCTTGCCGCCGTTGCTTTCAGTAGGGGAACCGTTCGACATGGACGAGTACCTTTGGAGTGCGGTGATTCATCACCGCTTTATGTCGCGGCGGAGCCGCTTTTTTTATTCTTAGGATTTGATCCGGATAAACTTCGCGACCGGTGCCGGCGGTGGCTGGGACAAAGGCTGGCAAGATGCCGCTCAGTCATGCAAAATGACGCGAGGGCCAGCCGATGCCCCGGTTTGAAACACCGGGGCATCGCTTGGCCGGCGTCGCAATGTCGTAGTTGCCGCGGTCGTTCGCGGCCAAGCTTTGCCCCAGCCACCGCGCGTGGAATTATGGTGGGCCGGCGCTCGCTAAAGCGAGCTGGTCCCACCCTACATCCGTTGATCTGGCGACCCAAAATCTTATTCATCATTCCTGCTTCGACTCGGTTGGGGGCGAGTGCGATTCGTTCATGAGCACGTTGCGCAGCGTTTCGGCCTGGCGCCGGCTGTCGGCGGCGCGGGAGTGAAAGTGGGCGGCGCTGGCCGCCAATTCGAATGCTTCCGACCGGGCCGCCATGCGCTCCTGCAACAGGGCGTGCTCCTCCAAAACTCGCAAGGCCGTCCACAACGCCGACTCGACTTCTTCGGTGACGTATTGCAACAAGCTTTCGCCGTTATAGGCGTGTCCCACGTGACAGCGAAAGCGTATCTGCCGCCCATTGTCTTGCTCCCAGAGCGAGCCGCCGCACTCCGGACACGTAAACGGCGTTAACTCCCCTTGCGGGGCTTCCTTCGACAAATCACCCCCGCGGTCCGCGGTATCTGTTTTCGTTGACGACTTGTCGGACATGGCGGCACCTCGTGCTAATCCTCCGTTGGTGAGCGTGAGCAGCAACGGCCCAATCTCGGCGGCCCTCACGACGTAGTCGATGTCGACGCCCGCAATGGCGGCCTGTGGCATGCTGGAAAACAAGGCCTCGTTGGGATCCTGAACGATGCTGGTCCCGCCTGCTTGCTTGATCAAGGCCAGGCCCGCGCTACCGTCGCCCAAGCTGCCCGAGAGAATGATGCCTGCCACGCGCCGGTCTCGTGCCCGTGCCGCCGTACGAAACAAGGGATCGACGGCGGGGCGGAAGCCGTTCTCGCGTGGGCCGTGGGTCACACGCAACCGGCCGTCCTCGATTAAGAGATGCCGATCGGCGGACGCAAAATAGACCGTGCCCGGCTTCATGGCATCGCCGTCGCGAGCATAGGTGCATGCCAGCCTGGTCCTCCGTCCGACGATCTCGGGCAGCAAGCCGGGGCTGCCAGCCGAGGTGTGCAGCACCACGCACAAAGCCGCTGGAAACTCACTGGGCAGATCGCGAACCAACTCCTCCAAGGCCGGCAAAGCGCCGGCCGATCCGCCAATCACAACCAGGTTGATACCAGACAAACGAATGGCTCGTAAAAAAAGATAACGATCAGGGCCCAACTGAATTCTACCGCGCCGCCGAAATTGCGATATGGTCGCCCGTAGAACGGAATTCATTCCGCGCAAAACGGAATGAATTCTGTTCCACTAGTGGTAGGGTGGGACTGGCCTGCGCAAACGAATCCCAGTGCGGCGCGCGTTGTTTGATGCTGGATTTGCTCCGCATGGTGGCGAAACTACCTGCCGTTTTTTTGAGCCGGCTTTGAGCCGGGCTTCTTCTTGTTTGCCACCAGCTTTAGCTGGTGGTCGCCAAGCTTAAATCAGTTCCTGTCTGAGCCGGCTTTAGCCGGGCTTCTCGACCGCATGGACAAGGGCTAAAGCCCCGGACAGAAGCCGGCTAAAGCCGGCTATTAAGAGGAATGGAGTGTTGCGGAAACCACCAGCTAAAGCTGGTGGCAAAGACAACAAGCCCGGCTAAAGCCGGCTCGAAACAAT
>DASSFG010000606.1:0-3473 GCA_035694685.1 Pirellulales bacterium | reverse complement strand
CAAGCGGCCAACGTGATTATGGTGTTTCTCACTGGCGGACCGTCGACGATTGACATGTTTGACATGAAGCCCGACGCCCCTGACTCCATTCGCGGAGAGTTTCGGCCGCAACAAACGTCCGTGCCGGGCATTGAAGTCTGCGAACATCTTCCCCGGCTCGCGCAAGCAATGAAGCTGGCGACGCTGGTGCGGTCCGTCTCGCATACGATTGCGGAGCACACGCAAGGGCAAAGCTACGTGATGACGGGCAACGCGCCGTCGCCGGCCGTGGCATACCCTTCACTCGGATCGCTGACCGCGCACCTGGCCGGCTCCAATCGCGGTATGCCTGCCTACGCGACCTTGGGCAGCGTGCCCGCCGCCTTGGCGGGCGATCTGGGCGTCGCGTTCAATCCCTTCACGATCACGAATGTCGGGCCACGGTCGAAGGAGCGGCCGGCTGGCTCCATTGGCCTGCCCGAGGGTTTCTCGTCGGAGGATCTCGCCCGGCGAATGGCGATCCGCGAGCGAATTGATGGCCGCCTCAAGGGTCACTCGCAAGCGGAACTGCCGGTCCAGCTCGATCGCTTCCAGTCGGAGGCGGCGGACATCCTGTTGTCTGACAAGGTCAACCAGGCGCTTGCCGTGGAGAGCGAGCCTGAGCCGGTCCGCGAGCTTTACGGGCAAACGAGCTTCGGACTGCACGCGCTGGCCGCGCGGCGGTTGATCGAAGCCGGGGCCCGATTCGTGACAATCGGCTTTGGGGATTGGGACACGCACCTCAACAACTTTACGCGCCTGCGGCAGACGTTGCTTCCGCAACTCGATCGCGGGCTAGCGGCCCTGCTCACCGATCTGAACGACCGTGGGCGATTGGACGACACGATCGTCTATTGCACGGGTGAATTCGGCAGGACTCCTGCCGTGAACCCGGCCAGCGGCCGCGACCATTGGGCGCGGTCCATGACCTCGCTCGTAGCCGGTGGGGAATTCCGCCGTGGCTTTGTCTACGGCGCGACCGATACAGAGGGAACCGAGCCGACCGACGGCCTATGCTCGCCGGACGACCTGAGCGCCACGATTCTGCAGCAGCTTGGCTTCGCACCTTCGCAAAACATGGTGACTCGCACCGGTCGGCCAGTGTCGATCTTCAAAAACGGCAATAACCTGCGGGCACTGACTTCCGGATAAGTTCCATCGGTAGGGTGGGACGAGCGAAGCGAGTCCCACCAATGAGCTGGCCGAGCCAGGTGGGACTCGCTTCGCTCGTCCCATCCGACATGTTGTCAGCAACTCACTCTTACGACATCACCTTCCCGCGAGACTGCTTTTCCCTGAATTGGAAAAGGCTTACACTCATAAGCAGCCTCGCGCCGGCAGTATTGTGGGCCGACCACGACGCGCGCGGCCGACCCCGTCCTTTGCTTTGCTCGGCACGAACGCATGCTTCAAAACCTTCTCCTCAACCCGCGCCGTCACGGGCGCCGTTGTATTGTCACTTGGCTGCTATGGATTTGTTGCGCCCCGGCGGTCGTCGGCTGCCGTGGTTGCCGGTCGGAAGATCCGCTCACCGAAGAAGAACGCGAAGCCAAACGCGAGGAGTTGAAGAAGAAGGAAAAAGAGAAAGATCCCTTCGAGTTCTTGCAGTATGCAGTGCAACCGGGCGGTGCTGAAGACACGGGACCGAGCACCAAGACCGCGACCCGTTCGGAAGTGTACGTCAAGCCCGGTCATTGGACGAACGCCACCTTGCGATCGCGGGCCAACAACTTCGATTTCCGCGGCGAGCTGCTGAGCGAGCCCGTCGATCAGCTCGGCCGGCCCGTGCCACTCGATGAAGTGCCGTTTCAGTTGCGCACGACACGGCCGATCATGCTCCCCAAGGGCCAGCAGCGGTTGCTCGAGTTTTCCTTTTTTACGCCGGTCGAAACACGCACCAAGAACATCTCCACTCGCCTACTCACCGGCGTCGGCGGCCGACCGGTCTACGCGCAAAGCCAGATTGTGCGGCCAATGCCTCCGCACCAATACTATCTGGTCGTGCTGGCCATCAATCCCGATACCTACTCCTTCCTCAAAAAGCTCGACTCCGTCATGGCGCCAATCGCCGATGACAACCTCTTCGATCCGCTGATGGCGATGCACTACCGCGTCGCCCTGCCGCGCTTCAAGAACCAGGCGCCCGTGCCCTCGCAGGCGCTCGGTTGGACCAGCATTGCCTACGTGCTGTGGGACGATCTGGAGCCGAAGAAACTACTGCCCGATCAACAACAAGCCTTGCTGGATTGGCTGCACTGGGGCGGACAGCTTATCGTGAGCGGGCCCGAGTCGCTGGCGACGTTGCAAGGCAGCTTTTTGGAGCAATACCTGCCGGCGACCGCAGGCGATACCTGGCAGCTTACAGCAGAGGCGCTCAAGCCCGTCAACGACCAATGGAAGCTGGGCGAGCGACCGCTCAAGGCGGTGCGGACTTGGAGCGGAGTACACCTGAAGCTGGCCCGGGGAGCCACCACGTTGGTTGCCTCCGGCGACGAGCCGCTGATCGCAGAACGGCGCACGGGCCGGGGCCGGGTCGTGCTTACGGCGTTTCGCCTCAGCCAGCGCGAGTTGCGCGATTGGCCGAGCTTCGACAACTTTTTCAACGGCGGACTGCTTCGTCGCCCGCCACGTCAGTTTCGCGTGGTGAACGAACTAGTGCAAACCACCTGGGTCGATCACCATCCCTCGCACGACGAGCACCGTGTCAGTCAGGTACGTTTCTTTACGCGCGACGCCCAGTGCCGCACCGGCCTGCTCGACGGTTTGATGCGAGCGCGGGCCGTGCAGACTCCTCCTCCCAACGACGCGAGCACGGCCTACGAACAGACGGTGCAGTACAACCGCTTCGGCCAGCCGCTGCAGCCGGCCGAAAGCGAGGCGCGTTACGGTTCCGGCGCCGCGGGCTGGAACGACTTCAGCGCCGCCTCGAACGTCGCGCTCGATTCGCTGCGGAAGGCAGCCGGCATCAGTGTGCCCGACGCCAGGTTCGTCGTGATCGTCTTGGCCAGCTACATCGCCCTGCTGGTGCCGGTCAATTGGGTCTTCTTTCGCCTCCTGGGCCGCGTGGAGTGGGCCTGGGCGGCGGCGCCCTTCATCTCCATCGGCGGCGCCGTCGCCGTCGTGTATCTCGCCCAGCTCGACATCGGCTTTGCCCGCTCGAAGAGCGAGCTGGCGGTCATGGAGGTTCAGGGCGGTTACCACCGCGCCCACCTCACCCGCTACCTGGCCCTTTACAGCTCTTTGGGAACGCGATATCAACTGCGCTTCGACGATCAATCGGCCGTGGCGCTGCCATTTGCCACCGGCCAGCGGATGGTCATCGGGCAAGGAACGGGCGCCGTCGATTACCGCCGTACGCCGCAGGCGGGCGAAGACGAGGAAGTGGCCCAGGTGACGCTCGACGGCCTGGAGATTTCGTCGAACATGACCGGTATGGTACACAGCGAAGAGATGCT
>DASSFG010000605.1:0-10730 GCA_035694685.1 Pirellulales bacterium | reverse complement strand
CGCTCGGCCAGCAACGCGGCCAGGGCGATGCCGCCCAAACCGGCGCCGGCAAACTGCACGAAAGAGCGGCGGTCGAGTAAGTGGCGGCCGGCGTGTGAAAGTAGTGGTTCGTCCATCACGTCACTCCACGACGATGAATTCGTTGCAGTTGAAAAGCGCCCGTGCCAAAGCCGCCAGGCCGTGATTCTCGGCGAGCCACTTGGCTGCGGCCGCCTCATCGCTTTGCGGCGGGCGAGCCAACGCGAACAGGAAGGCGCGGCGGACTTGCTCGTCGACGTTTGACGCTTCGCGAGCGAGGCGTTGAGCAAAAAAATCGGCCTGCGCGATTAGGAACGGACCGTTGAGTAGATTCAGCGCTTGAAGCGGTGTGGTCGAGCTGGAGCGCTTGGGAGCGATCTGTCCGGCATCGGGGCAATCGAACGCGCCGAAGGTGTCATCGAGCTGCATCCGCGGCTTCTGCTGATAAACCATGCGGCGAAAAGTGTCGGAGCCGAACTCACGCTTGGGCGTATAGACTTTCACGTAGTTGCCGTTTGGTTCGAAAAGATCAAATCCGGGGCCGCCCATGCGGCGATCGAGCTGACCGCTTACCGCCAACACGGCGTCGCGAATCGCCTCGGCCTCCAGACGTCTGGGCGGAAACCGCCACAGGAGACGCGTCTGAGAATCGCGCGCGAGTGACTCCGTATCGGCTCGACTTGACTGGCGGTACGCCGCAGATAACAGGATGAGCCGATGAATGTGTTTCAGCGACCAGGGAGGCGCACCGCTCCCGTGTGGAGCAACCAGCTCGCTGGCGAGCCAATCGAGCAGTTCCGGGTGGCTCGGCCGGGCGCCGTTGAAGCCAAAGTCGCTGGGCGTTTCAACGATGCCGCGGCCAAAATGATAGTGCCAGAGGCGATTGACGATCACCCGGGCCGTCAGTCTATTCTCGCTTGAGGCAATCCAGCGGGCCAGTGCCAGCCGTCGCTCCTGGTCAGAGGCCGTTGGCAAGCGCCAGTCTCCGCCGAGCTCGCCCAGTCCGCCCGGCGGCACTTCTTCCTTGGGCTGCATCGGATCGCCGCGGTGCAAGCGGTAAGTCTTGTCAGGCGCCGTGAAGATACCCGCATAGAGCATTCGCTCGCCGGCGGGTGATTGACGGTCGTTCGACGACGCCACTTTCTGCCAGCTTTGCCGGTCGAGTGAAGCGGCGATCTCGTAGCGAGTGGCCAAACGGTCGGCAAAGCGTGGCGGCACGGAGCGGTCGCGGCTCCATAAAACGCGGTCAATCGTTACGGGCTGACTGAATTCGACTTCGATCCAGCCGCGACCACGCTCGTTGGAAATCCAGCTCCAATCGTTTCCATAACGGCCGTCGTTGACATGTTCCAGCTTGTGGATGGAGAAGCCCGCTAACGTGCCCGACGTGGTGACCTGTGCGCCCGAGCCGGCGAGGGCCACGTTGCGCGGCGTCGCCTCGGCCGTAAACACTTCGAGTTCGTCGAGACACGGTTCGGCCCCGCCATCTGTTTCAAAGACGGTAAACCGCAAAAACCTGGCTGGCGTCGGCGCGAATCGCTCGACGTTCAGCCCGGCTCGGACTGCGGGCCTCATGCTTTCAGAAGAACTTTCAAGATTGATCGCGCGCTCACCGTGTCTGACTCCGGCAAAGGCGGCCGTCAGGGCGTAATAGTCCGTTTGCGAGATGGGATCGAATTTGTGGCTGTGGCAGCGGGCGCAGCCGACGGTCAGGCCAAGAAACGCCGAGCCGGTGGTACTGACCATATCGTGCAGTTCATCCGCCCGCTGCTGCGCGGTAAGCACCGGATCGGGGCTCTTCACCTGGTCCCACGGCCCGCCCACCAGGAAGCCGGTCGCCTCGTCGGCGCCACAGGCGTCGCCAGCAAGCTGTTCGATGATAAACCGGTCGTAAGGCTTGTCGTCGTTAAATGCACGAATGACAAAATCGCGGTAGGGCCAGGCATTGGCCCGCGGCTGATTCATTTCGAACCCGTGGCTCTCGGCAAACCGCACCACGTCGAGCCAGTGGCGGGCCCAGCGCTCTCCGAAGTGCGGCGAGGCCAGCAGCCGCTCGACGAGCTTGCTATATGCAGCCGCGTCGCCGTCATTCACGAACTGCTCCACCTCTTCGGGCGAAGGCGGCAAGCCTACGACGTCAAAATAGACACGCCGGATCAGCGTCCGTCGGTCCGCCTTGGGCGAGGGCCGCAGGCCGCTTTCGCGCAACTTCGCCAGCACAAAAGCGTCAAGGGCGTTTGTCATTTCGAAGTCGCTGCCAGCGTCTACTTCCGGCACCGCTGGACGAATGATCGGTTGAAACGACCAATGGGCAACCTCGCCTAGGGTTGAGGTATCGTCAGGCCAAGACGCACCTTCGTCGATCCAGGCGCGGAGCGTGGCGATCTGGTCGGCCGAAAGCCGTTCGCCTTCAGGCGGCATCGTCAATTCACCGTTGCCCGACAGATATTCGAGCAAAGGGCTTTGATCGCTACTGCCGGGCACAATTGGTTTCTCACCGTAATCACCGCCTTTGAGGGCGATCGCCTTACGGTCGAGACGATAGCTGCTCTGTTGCTTGTCCGGACCGTGGCAACGAACGCAGTGTGTCTGAAAAATCGGCCGCACGTCGCGCACGAACTCGATGCGTCGTTGGGGCGAGCTTTCGGCTTCCGCGGCCGATACCTCGCCAGCCCACAGCGCCAGCACGGGCAGGATCATCCGGAAGGTTTTTGCGAAGATCGGCATTGCGTAATGGTCACTTGCGGGACCGGGACACACCGGCTTTTGAAAAAGCGGGGGCGACGTTCTGGTAGGCCCGCTCGGCGGCGGCAATGGCGTCGTAGCCACGTTGGCTTTGCACCATGCCGCTCACCTCGACGCAAACCGGTCCCGAAAAGCCGCCGGCCACTGCCTGCTTCAGCAGTTCCACATAGTCGACTCCTCCGTCGCCGGGCAACACGAACCTGGGCTTGCCATCTTCAACCACGGCGTCTTTGATATGGATCATCGCCGCCGACGGCAAAAGCTGCCGCAAGGTGTCCGTCATGGCAAATTCGCGGTGCTGAAAATGGCTAAAGTCATAGACCAGGCGAATCCACGGGCTTTGGACCCTTTCCAACAGCCATAACGCTTGCTCCGGCGTATTCATGGCGCCAAAGCGATGCGGCTTGACGGCTAGTACCGTTTGGGTATCTGCGGCAACACGCTCCCAATCGGTCAATCGCGCGGCGAAGCGCTCGCGAACGCTTTCCCAAGTACCGGCCTTACCGCCGAGTACCGTCTCGATAAGCGGCGGGCGGTCCGGCGCCAGCTCGTGCGCGATCTCCGCAACCGACCGCAGGCGATCGACGTTCCGACGATGGACCGCGTCGTCGACGTCGAGCGCGACGTTCTCCATGAGCGACGCCAAGCCAAGATTCAAGTCGGAGAGCAGCCGCGACAACTTTTGCCGCGACTCACCGGAGAGCTTTGCCGGGTCGGCGTGCCAGCCCTCCATCGTGGCCAGTTCGACGGCGTCGTAGCCCATTTCAGCGCAGGCGGCCAACGCTCGTTCAAGCGGCAGCATTTTCATTCCGTAAAGGCTATAGGCGAATGGAATGGTTGCGGCTTCCGATTCGCCTGTCAGCGCCCGGTTGCCGGCCAGAATCACGGCAACCGCGACGCCTTGTTTCAGAAAAACGCGTCGTTCAATCGGCGATTGTTTACGAGCCTTCATCAGGTTGATTGTCGGCTGGTTTTGTGCCGCAATCAATGGGCCGCGCATTCCGGGCAATCTGCGCATCCTTGGCTGGCGCAAGGAGTTCTGATCTTGTCGTGGACGCCCGGCGTTGTTTCACGCTACCGTAGGGCATACTATGGGAGAGTGATAACGGACACGAGATAAACGATGAGCATGGAAAATAAACCGGAAAACGGCCGCAAGAACGACAAAAAAGGCCCGGAAAAAAAGACTCCGCAGGTCGGCGCCAATGTGATCGGCTACCTGCTGGCGCTGGGCATCGGCGCCCTGCTGATTGTCGTTCTGCTGAATGGCCAAAACGAGCCTGAAATTTCCTATTTGCAGCTTCTCGAGTTGATCAAAAAGGGCAACCCGCACCGCACCGACATCGCCGGGCCCGCCGGCAAAAAGCCTGCCGAGCCGCCGCACATCGAGGTCATCGAAAATGCGGATAACCTCAATTCAAAGCGCGTGCTGTGGTATTCCGAGCTTCGTGGCCTGACAGTCGGACCCACGGAAGTTACCGGAAAGGTGATGCAGGAGCTTCGCCAGGAGGGAAACAAGCCGCCCGATCCCAACATCAAAGCCAAGGAAGTCGACTTCCGCTCTGCCCGCATGGGGCTGGAAGACGACAATGGCGAGCTGCTCAAGCTGCTGCAAGAGAATGGCTTTACCGACACCCGCGCCCAATCGGCCCCTAGCCGCCTGCGTGATTATTTGCCGGCCCTGATGTTCGCCGGGCTGATCGTACTGTTCGTAGTGATCATGATGCGCCGCTTCGGCGGGGCGGGCAGTCCGATGGCCTTTGGCCGCAGCCGCGGCAAGATGTACGCCCAGGAAGACATCGGCGTGACGTTCGAGGACGTGGCCGGCATTGACGAGGCCGTCGACGAGCTGCGCGAGGTCGTCGAGTTTCTCCGCAGTCCCGAAAAGTACCAGGTGTTGGGCGGACGCATTCCCAAGGGCGTGCTCTTGGTCGGGCCGCCGGGAACCGGCAAGACACTGCTCGCTAAGGCGATTGCCGGCGAGGCCGGCGTGCCGTTTTTCAGTCTCTCGGGCAGCGACTTCGTGGAAATGTTCGTAGGCGTGGGCGCCGCCCGTGTACGCGACATGTTCCAACAGGCCGAGGCCAAGGCGCCGTGCATCATCTTCATTGACGAGCTCGACGCCCTGGGCAAGACGCGCGGCACGAGCGTGGTCGGCGGGCACGACGAGCGCGAACAGACACTCAACGCCCTGCTCGTCGAAATGGACGGCTTTGACTCCAACAGCGGCGTCATCGTGCTGGCCGCCACCAACCGGCCTGAAACACTCGACCCCGCGCTGTTGCGGCCCGGCCGTTTTGATCGCCACGTGCTCGTCGACCGGCCCGACGTAAAGGGACGCGAAAAGATTCTGGAAGTCCACGTGCAGAACGTGAAGCTCGACAGCAGCGTACACCTGAAAGAAGTCGCCGCCATCACGTCCGGCTTTGTCGGCGCCGATCTGGCCAACCTGGTGAACGAATCGGCCCTGCTCGCTGCCCGCAAAGGCAAGTCGGCGGTGGGCATGGAGGAATTCAACGAAGGGGTCGAGCGCGTCACGGCCGGCTTGGAGAAGAAGCAGCGCGTGATGCACGAAGACGAGAAGCAGCGCGTCGCGTACCACGAAAGCGGTCACGCTTTGGTGGCGTACAGCCTGCCCAATACCGATCCAGTCCACAAAGTGTCGATCATTCCGCGCGGGCTGGCGGCGCTAGGTTACATGATGCAGCGGCCCGAGGGCGACCGTTACCTGATGACGCAGTCGGAGTTGGAGAGCCGCATCCAGGTGTTGCTGGCCGGCACCTTGGCCGAGGAACTGATTTTCAGCGACGTCTCGACGGGCGCGCAGAACGATCTGGAGCGGGCCAGCGAGATTTCCCGCAGCATGGTGATGGAATACGGCATGAGCCGTCTCGGCCGGATCAACCTGCGTGAAAGCGGACGCTCGCCGTTTCTCAATGGCGCCGGCGAATTTCCGCGCGAGCGGAGCTACAGCGAGCAGACGGCCCGCGAGATCGACAAAGAGGTGCAGCGGATCATTGAAGAGGCGATCGAAAAAGTGCGGCGAATTCTTCAATCTCGCCGACCGGCGCTCGTCGGCCTGGCCAAGCGTCTGATCGAACACGAGGTGATCGACGCCGACGAACTGCGGCAAATTATCGAAGAGAATTCGCCCAGCCCCCAACTCGTGCCCGGCACCACGACCGACCGCAAGCGTCCGCTGCCCGAAGTTACGGAAGTCGTCAGCAACGAGACGACGGAGGATCTGCGGCGGACGGAAGAGGGATAACAGTGGCAGGCGGGCGATTGCGCGTCGCCGCGCGGTTTCGACCTTAAACCGGCGATCAAGTAGCAAGGCTGCTAACGCCATTTCCCGTTCGAAGGGAGGCTTCTATCGCGGCAGGATACCGATCCACCGATCGAGCCGTCAAACATTGCCAAGTCCGCCCCGTTACAGCAGGTCGTTGTGATTGTCTGCGAAGCGCCGCAGGTAAGCGATCAATTTCGGGGGCGTGAAACCTCGACGAAGATCCAACCACGATACTCCGATCAGCGAATTCGCGACCTGGTGGTTCCAAAAGTAAGACTTGTCGTCTTCGTACAAGACGTTGTCAACCAGCAGATCGCCCAGAAGTGCTTGGCCTAATTCGCCCTGAAGCGTGCGCAGATGCCTGATTTTGTCTTTAATTCGTGCCAGTTGCCCTTTCTTTCCCGAGCGGAATGCCATGGCAACCCGCCGAAAACGACGATATATGGGTGCAAGCCGTGGATCCTTTTCCACCTCTCGTGCTGGTTCGACCGCGTACGGTGTCCACGGGTACGCCCGGCAACCCGGCCAATTAACCGCGAGTACGCCGTAGCTGGTTACTTTGGTTATCGAACCGACGTCGGCCGACAACGACTCCAGCGCAACTAACTGACTGTCAGGGATTCCTTGCATCGGGTGCGACGCCCCCCTGACCACCAATCCTTCCGTATTCGGCATTTCAAGGCGATTGGCCCTGACCTGGACTCTAGGTCCAACGACGAACTCCGAGGCGCGCGGCGCGAGGCATACGGTCGACCGCAGCGTGATGGAGGCGTCCTTCAAAAGCCCTCGCAAAGTCAGCCGATCATCCGCTCCAATACTCAGCTCGCTCCGGACACAGGATAGCTCCGCGGATTCCACGTCGTCGGCAGTTGGATCGATCCACGCAAATTCCAGAGTGGGCGTTCCATCGTGCCATTCGTCATCGCCGGGTTCACCGCCGTCTAGCTCCAAGTGTAAACGTCTTGACTGTGTTTCTCCGGACAAGTAAGAGCCGTAAAGGATCCCTACGTCGGACAGAAGGACTGGTTGCGTCGCACGTGCCCTGAAGAAGAAGTAGAAGTCTGCGAGGAGGCGAGACGGCTGAGCTTGCCTCCTTTCAATATGCGCGACCAGTCGATTGCGAAGCGGGTGGTTCGGTTGGACGAGTGCAGCAGCGAATAGATGCGCTTCAAAGACAACGCTTGCCGCGGACTTGGCCTCTCTAAGGAACGGGTGTTCGTTGAAAAAACTCCTCAGTTGCCTTTCATACGGCTCTTGGATTGTCGCAGGAACATCGCTTGGCGGCACCCATGAGTCACCTAAAAGGCGAGCAAGGAGCCGAGCTTGCTGTTCCGGTGGGCTGTACAGAGTCTCCCATTCATCCCAGTCGGCCGGGGCCTGACTGGCGAGCACGGGCCTGAGGTTGTTCACAAGCTTCTGCTCATGCTCTCGCTCCAAGATATCGGTCACAACCCTATCGATCAGCTTGATTCGGCCCAGTTTCGACGTTGTGTCTGCTGCGTCGTCCTCCGCGCGCAATTTATTTATGAGCGCGTGGTAGTTTTGTCCTTCCTCCTTAAACAACACTGCAATGGTGTCGAGAACAGGAGCGTATCCTAGGAAGGCGTTGGTCTCTTGAGGATCGTCGTCGTCGATGGCCTTGCCGAGTTGACTAAATAGGAGATCTCGAGCTTCCTCGAACTCAGCTCGACGGGCAGCGATGGACTGAGCCGTTTTTTGATCCTCCCGAAGTCGGCGATCAAGGTATTCGATCCGTTGTGCCTCGTCGAAAAACTCGATCTTGTAAAGAGAAGTTTGAACGCTTTGGTCGCTGAGAACGAGCCAACTGTCCTCGGCGATCCCAGTGCGACCGAGAAGCACGAAAGCCACCTGCGGAGTGGATTTGGCTGCCTTGCCGATGTCCTCCAAGAAATCCATAAACGACGCTTCACTGCCCGCCTTGAGCTGCGCTTCATCGAGGGCGTCGATGACCACAAAAAGCGTTCCCGCCGCTAACCGCTCTAGCACGGTAGAAAGATGACGATAATCGAACGCCCTCCCGAGCGCCCCAACAAGTGAGTCCCTCGCGACGCGATCGTATTCCGCCAGATTCCATAACGGGGCCTTCTTAGCATAGCTAACGGCACGCGCGAGAGTGCTCTTTCCGACGGCGCCGGGTGCCGATAGAACGATCACCTGTGAACTGGAAGCTGATGCCGCCTCCAACTTGGTCAAGTTCGGCGGCATGAACGCGGAGTAGTTGCTCGTCTCATACCTAGGCAATGCACGATCAACCCCGAAAGTCGGCAAGCCATCAGGGCCTGGACAATCCGGCAAGAGGGCAAGCAATCCATCGAAGGTCAGTAGCTCTGACAAGTGACGCTCCTGAAGCGATGATTCCTTCGCCCTATCCCGGCACCGCAGCTCAAAATCTGCCCAGAGCGTTTCGCGGTCATAGTCGGTATCCTTGCTTCCCGGTGATTCTTCGGGGCCCTGTGACAGGATTTTACCTCGCTACACGAGCTTGGCCAAGACAAGGGAGAGGACATAGCTGAATCCGCGGGCCCGGGCGCCTGCACCTGATGAAAGCCAGTCCTTCAAACGCTAGAATACAGTAATGACCGGGGCAGCGCGCGAGATCCAACATTTGACAATTGCCGAGAGCCGAGAAGAGCTCGATGAGATCCATAAACGAAATAACCATGCGCGGGAGTCGCGCCGACCTAGAACAATTGCTTGCGCGCGTCGAGGCCCGCCTTGTGGATGGTTGGAGACGTAACCGGCAGGCGGAAGAGCGCCTTGGCCGACATGGCGTTCGCGGGCCATGGGATTGTTGCTTTTCTTGCAACGCTAGCGCCGATCGGCCTGCCGCTGGTCTCTGGGTTCACGCGCGCAGTCCTAGCGAGCTCTATGTGTCTACTGTGGTTCCCATAGAAAAGGAAAAACTCACGAACGAGGAATGTAACCGCGTCCTCGCGGAGTTTGAGCGCGAGTTTCTCAGACCAGCCGCCTCCGAAACACACGTGACAACAGAGCTCGTACAGCGAGAGTTAAGCCTGGAACACGAACTTTCCCCTGAAGGGCTTCGCCTGCTCCGCGCCTTCGCGGCATCAGCGAACCGTACCAATCTGGATACAAACGATCGTTGCCGCTGGAACGCCTTCCTCGTCCGCGTTCATCAGGATGAATCTCGCTTCGATCCAAGCTTGCTCGACGAATGGCTCCAACAGAACGGCTGGTCGGAACGCATGCGCTCATTGCTCATGGACGAGTACGAAGCAGCGCGGTCGCTGCTGCTGGCCTACGACGATGGCTCTGAGACGAGTTGATGCCTGCAATCGCCGCCGTTGTCGCCGACCTCGTGGCGCATCCGCGCCCCCTCGTCTGCCTGGATACGTGCGACCTTCTGGATATCATCCAGTGTGTCGCGGAGGGCAAGGCGCGCCGATTGGAGCATGTCCGCCGCCTTCTGGATACCTTGCCGCTTCGGCCCGACGCCGTGAAATTTGTCGTATCGTATCTCGTTCCTGTGGAGTGGACACAGCATAAGGCGAGCATCGTCGCCGAAGTCGAGGCTACGATGCGGAAAGTTGATGAGGCGATCGCCGACATCCATCTTGCATGGCAGTATACGTCTTCCCCACTGACCGGCCCAGCTCCGTCCTACGCGGGGGCCGGCCTTTCCGCCGCCCTGGCGACGCTGGCTGACCGCGTGCTGGCCTGGGCCACAGTGCTAGATAAGGAGGACGGGTGCATCGCAAATGCACTCGATCGTGTGCATCAAAAATCGCGCCCATCGCACAAAGGCGCTGTGAAAGATTCAATACACCTTGAGCACTATCTCGAACTCTCAGGCCAATTGCAAGCTTCTAATTTCCCAAGCCGGCGCGTGTTCGTCAGTGGGAACAAGTCCGACTTCTGCGCGGCGAAAGACAATCCCGCCATCCACCCGGATCTCGCTCCTCAGCTCGCCGCCGTCGGCCTTGAATTCTTTCACTCCCTGGAGGCGGCAATGGGGTCGCTGGGCATCTGAACCCAAACGGTGATGCCAAGGAGAAACTTGGGGGTGGGCCTGCCGGGACTGCCGCGGGCACTGAATTGGTCGTGTTGGGCGCGAATGCGGTGATTAAGGGCCTGTCCGAGAACCGGTGACCAACCGGGTGCGTACACCACAACACCGGTTCTCGGATAGGCGCTGAAGTACGTCAGGGCGCGCCCTACTGTCGTCGCGAAATCATCTTCCCGACTGCCGTAGTTTATGGCAAATCATTGGCTAAGATAATGTCGTGAATACCGGCTCCGCGACTCAATGTGCAATGCTTCGACCAGCATCGTTTGTTCTGACCGCACTCGCCGCATCGTGGCTGGCAATGACGGCGCTGCACGAGTGCGGGCATATGCTGAACGCGTGGCTCAGCGGCGGGCGCGTGATGCACGTCGAACTGCCGCCACGCGGTTTGGGACATACGCAGGTCTCGCCAAACCCAGCACCGCGGTTCGTCGCTTGGGGAGGCGCTGTGTGGGGTTCGCTCCTCGGCACGGTACCCGTGTTGGTTGTTCGTCGCGGGGAATTGGCCCGCTGGTTCTCGCGATTGTTCGCCGGCTTTTGCCTGATTGCCAACGGCGTCTATCTTGGAGTCGGCTGTTTCTTCGGCGATCCGAACGGCGCCGACGACGCGCACGAGTTGCTGCGAAACGG
>DASSFG010000604.1:0-4559 GCA_035694685.1 Pirellulales bacterium | reverse complement strand
CGGCGGTCAATTTCGCCGTTGTCAGGAGCTCAAAGCTAATGTCGTAGTCGTCTTCAAGCGCGCGGGCAACTTCCGCCAGCTTTCGGCGGAGTTTGTTGTTGGCATTTTCCTGCAATTTCGACAAATCCTGCATTTGAAGCCACGCTGCTAAAACCTCGCTCAGCGGCTCGGCGTCGACCGTCGATGCACCAATGAACTTGCCTTGAATTACAAAGATGGTGGACTTGTCGTCATCTACAACGATGGCGTCAATTTTTTTGTCGTCGCTGCCATCCGTAATGTCGTCCTTGGTCTGGTTAGGGTCACGGAGATGGATATTTCGCAGATACCAGGCGACGAATCGTTGGCCCTGGTTCGGAAATTGTTGCTGATAGTAAGCTTGGCAGACTTCCTGAAGGATCTGATCGTACATGGGGTTGCTCCGTGACATGGACTGCTTTCCATCAGTTGCAAAGCGCCTCGTCGATCGACGCCAGCCTCCCAAAAGTGGGGGAAGGCGTTTCAGTTTAGCATGCGCAGAGAGTTCGTCAACACGGCTGCAGCGAGCTGGTTTGCTCTCTTCGGCGGCGGTGGACTTGGCGGCGGGCCTCGACGTCAACATCTTCGCGCAAATCGGCTTCGTCGTGTTGATCGCCCTGGAGCGCAAGAACGCCATCGTGATGGTGAAGTTCGCCAAGGTCGAACCCGAAAGCGGCGCCGACGAGCCTCCTGGCCCTGCTCACCCAATCGGGTCCAACGAGATTCTTCATGACGGCAGGTAAGTGAACGGTTCTCATGGCAAAGTCGCAAATTTGCCTGACTGGTGCGCGATGATCAATGTTACGATACAGTATGACCTCATCGCCCCGGTAATGATTGAGGACATCATCATGCCCGTGATAGCTCTGGATCTACCTGACGCAGCTCTTTCGGCTTTGCGTCGGTCGCCTGATGAATTTGTTCGCGAAATGCGTTTGGCCGCCGCAATCCATTGGTACTCGCGCGGCATCATTTCTCAGGAAAAAGCCAGTGAAATCGCCGGAGTAAGCCGGACGGAATTCTTGCTGGCGCTGGCCCGCGAGCAGGTTCCGGCGTTTCACGTCGATTTTGGCCAGTTGGAAGAAGAACTACGCCGTGGGTGAGTTGCCTTTTGTCGCGACCGCCAGAAAAAAGCCGCGAGAAATCGCGCGTTGTCATAAAAAACATCGTCGCTTAGGGCGAAGGTGCTAGCACTAGCATTGCTAGCAGCGGTAAAAAAATCTTCGCGCGGTGGCCTTGTGCCTACTTTGCAATCTGAGGCAAGGTGCTATACTTTGACGTTCAAGCGGCAGAAAATGGAGTTGCCGCTGGCGGTCGAAAGCAACCCGCATTGCGCGGCCGCGAAACATCACAGCACTCTTGCTTTGGGAGGGAACCCCATGACGCGTATTCGTCTCAGCCGGGCCGATGAGTTTGAGAAGGGCCTGAAAGACCGTCTCGAAATGAGCACTGCCGAAATCGGACTTTCGGTGCGCACCACCAACTGCCTTGAAGAACGCGGCATCTTCACCGTCAACGATCTCTTGCACTGCACGCGCGACGATCTGTTGTCCATTTCCAATTTCGGTGAAAAGACGCTCGACGAAGTCTACAAGGCGCTGGAGGGGGTGGGCTTTTACCGCGGTAGCCGTCAGCCGGCCACGGCCGACGCGTAAGGCGACTAAAAACAGGCGAGGCAAGGTGCCAATAGACGGCGGCGGTGAACGTTCACCGTCGCCGTTGGCGCCCTCGTCCGATCTTCAACATCCTCAAGCGGATGCCCGCCATTTCAACAAGCACTGTTTGAGCTTGTCGGCCAAGACCTCGATATTGCCGCGCTCGAATACGCCGCCGTGGTCGCCGGGCACGATGTGTATCTCCGAGGAGTCGGCCGATTCGGCCCAGTCGAGCGTCGCACCGTAGAACCATCGCCGAAAAAGCGGCGTATCGTCGCTCGATTGAATCAGAGTGAGATGACCGGGGTAGTGTCGGCGTTGATAGGCGTCGAGCGCCCGTTTGTGGGCGGCGACCATAGCCGGGCTACAGGGAGGCAGCGGTTGGGAGCGGAGTTTTTTTACCACGCCGCTCATCTGCCGCACCATTTTCGACAGGCCGCGGACCGGCGCGTTGAGCAGACAAACGAGACCAATTTCGTCGCCGAAAGCGCGTGCCTGTTGGGCCATCTCGTAGGCCGCCATCCCACCCAGCGAAAAGCCTAGCAGATGGTAAGGGCCTTGGGGCTGCGCTTCGCGGACTTGTTCGAGATAGTATGCGGCCAATTCGGCAATGGTCTCGTGCGGCGGGGCATGCCCGTCAATACCCAACGGTTGCAAGGCATACACGGGCCAGTCGATAGCTAAATGTGCCACGAGCTTGCGGAACTCCCAAATACTGCCATGAACGCCCGGCAGGCAGAACAGCGCGGGCCCCGTACCGGCTTGTAGCACGACGAGCGAGGAAAGCGCCGCAGGCCGGTTTTCTCGCAGCAATTCGGCCAATTGTTCGATCGTAGGGTGGTCATTCAATACGGCTAATGGCACCTTTCGTCCGAGTTGCTGTTCGACCTTTGCCACGATGGCCGTGGCGGTGAGCGAATCGCCTCCCAACGCGAAATAATTGTCTGCGATGCCAATCGGGCGTATGCCCAAAACCGTTTCCCAGATCTGTACCAGCCGCACTTCAATCACGTCGCGGGGCATGGCGTAGCCCCGCGCGTCCAAACCCGGCGGGTGGTCTTCGACCGGCAACGCGCGACGATCGACCTTACCGTTGGCCGTCAAAGGCAACGATTTCAACCGCGTGAAGGTAGCCGGCAACATAAACTCGGGCAATCCCCGCCGGAGAAACTCACAAAGATCGTCGTCGCTTGGCAATGACTCTTCTCGCGGCAGTAGATAGGCCGCCAGGTAGGGCCGCCCAGTCTTGGTCTTTCGCGCCACGACCGCCGCTTCGGCAATGGAGGGATGCCGCACTAACGCGGTCTCAATCTCACCCAATTCAATGCGGAAGCCGCCAATTTTCACTTGGTCGTCGGAGCGGCCTAGAAACTCGATATTGCCGTCGGGGAGCAAGCGCCCCAGGTCTCCCGTGCGAAACAGCCGCCCGCCGATGCGGAAGGGATCCGGCAGAAACCGCTCGGCCGTCAACTCGGGACGATTCCAATAACACGTCGCGATGCCTTCGCCGCCGAGGTAAAGCTCGCCCGTCACGCCGATGGCGCACGGCTCGAACGACTCGTTCAAGACGCGTACCGTTTGGTTGGCCAGCGGCCGGCCGTACGGAATGCTCTTCCACGCCGGATTGACATCGCCAATTTCATAACAGATCGACCAGATGGCGCCCTCGGTTGCTCCGCCTAAACTGACGATCTTCGTTTGCGGCGCAAGTTCGCGAATCCGGTCCGGCAGAGAGACGGCAATCCAATCGCCGCTGAGCAGAACAGTCTTCAAGCTACGCAGACGCGAGCCTTCCGTCGGCGGCAGGCTTGCCACCAGCATTTCCATGAAGGCGGGCACTGAATTCCAAATGGTGACCTCATGCCGTTCGACCAGGTCGAGCCAATGGCTCGGCTCGCGCGAAAGCTCATCTTCGGGCAGGATGATGGCGCCGCCCGCCGCCAGCAGTCCAAAAATGTCGTAAACCGATAGATCGAAAGCGACGGAGGAGATGGCCAACACTCGGTGTTGTGCGCCGACGGCAAAGCGTGTGTTGACGTCGAGGATGGTGTTGGCGGCGCTGCGGTGGGTGATGGCTACGCCCTTGGGAAGGCCTGTCGATCCGGACGTGTAAATGACGTACGCCAGCGCATCGCACGAGGGGCGTTCGGCCGATTCCCAGGCCGGTTCACGGCTGCCGACCGGCGCAGGGGAACCAGGGCCCAGCCGGTCGAGCAGCACGGTGCGCGCGGCGCAGTCGACAAACCGTTCTTCGAGGTTCGTTGTCGTAAGCACCAGACTGGCGCCGGAATCTTCCAGCATGAACCGCAGCCGTTTTGTCGGATAAGTGGGATCGAGCGGCACATACGCGCCGCCGGCTTTGAGAATCGCCAGCAAAGCCGCGATCAAGTCCGGCGAGCGGCTGCAGCAAATCGCGACAAGTTGGCCGGGGCGCAGTCCCGTCTGCCGCAGGGTTGCCGCCAGAAGATCGGCCTGATCGTTCAGTTCGCCGAAGGTCAAATGGCAATCGCGCCAAAACACCGCCGGAGCGGTGGGTCTTTGCCTGGCGTTCAGCTCGAACAATTCTTCCAGACGGCAATTGGGAGGCAGCCGGTCGATTTTGTCGTCGCTTTCCAAAATATCGGCGGTCGCGATTGTGCCAGCGATCGCGGTTGAACTGGCAATGGCCAAGCGAGCTGCATTTTGGCCTGATGGCGATGCACTCATCATAGCCGTTTCACACTTCCACATATAATCAGATACCCGTCTCCGTGCTATACGCTAGCACGTTTCTTTGTGAACCGGCCTGTCGCGCCAGTAAGGTAGTATTAGATGGGTGCGATCAGGCGGAAGCCCGCCATTACCTGAGGTGTCAAACGCCACGGTGAAGGTCGAGCAACCAACTGT
>DASSFG010000603.1:0-10364 GCA_035694685.1 Pirellulales bacterium | reverse complement strand
TCCATCCCGATTCCGGCAAGGCGTTCTTGCTCGGCGAAGACGTTGCACGCCTCACGCCCGCCACGCGAGCGCGTATCGCCTACCTGGCTGAAGGGCATCCGCTCTATCGCTGGATGAGAGTGGACGAAATGGCCCGTTTTGCTCGCGCGTTTTATGCCACTTGGAACGACGCGTTGCTGGAGCAGATTCTGGATCACTTCCGGCTGCCGCGCCGCGGCAAAATCCGCCGTCTCTCCAACGGCCAGCGGGCCCAGCTCTCGCTCGCTTTGGCCGTGGCGCCCGACCCGGAGCTGCTGATCCTCGATGACCCTACGCTTGGCGTCGATACGGTGGTGCGGCGCGAGTTCTTGGAATCGCTGATCCAGGTGATTCAGCGGCGGGGGCGAACGATTCTGCTCAGCTCGCACATCCTGGGCGACGTGGAGCGCGTGGCCGACCGCATCGGCATTCTGGTCGACGGGGTGCTGCGCGTCGACTGCCCGACCGACGTCTTCAAAGAGTCGGTGCGCAAGGTCGTCCTGGAGTTCGATCGTACTCCGCCGGAGTTTCCGGGCTGCCGCGGACTGGTTGCCAGCCGCGACGTGGGCGTGAGTTTGGAGCTGGTCGTGGTCGGCTTTGGCGACGAGCAGCGGCAGGCGTGCGAAGCGCTCGAGCCGCGTGCCATCGACGTGATCGAGTTGAACCTGGAAGACGCGTTTATTGAATACACGCGCGGCCCGCGCCGCGCTTTACCGGCCTTTGTCACGGAGAACCGCGATGTGGAAAGCATTGGCGCTCAAGGAGCTGCGTGAGGTGACGCCGCTGGCCGGCCTGGCCACGGCCGCGTATGGCGTCATCCTGGCCCATGCCCTCGGCGTCTATATGGTCTTTTGGCCTGTATCAGAGCAGCAAGACATTCCCTTTGTCACTGATTCGTTTGTGATGCAAACCACGTTCGTTTCCTTTTGCCTGGCGGTCGGACTGGCAATGAAACAAACATTGGCCGAATCGATGAGCGGCACATGGCTTTGGCTCTTGCACCGGCCCATGACACGCAGCCAGATCTTAGCGATCAAACTGGCTGTAGGCGGAACCGTCTATCTCACCTGCGCCGCGCTTCCGGTGCTGCTCTATGCCTGCTGGGCCGCATCGCCGCGCACCCACCCCAGCCCGTTCTACTGGTCGATGACGCAAGGCGCGTGGGAAGGTTGGGGAATCGTGGGACTGATGTACTTGGGAGGTTTTCTGTCGGCGTTTCGCCCCGGGCGATGGATGGGAACGAGATTGCTTCCTTTAGCGGGTACGGCGACGTTGACGGGAGTGCTGTACGCGGCGTCCGACTTCAGCAGATCGTGGTCTGTTACCGCCGGCCTATGGCTGCTTCTGGTCGTGCTCGGCGCGCTGGTGGTGAGCAGTCTTCAACGGGTCGGCCGGGTGCGAGATTTTTCCTGAGGAGGTGACGAACATGTCTCGGCGATCTTCGGCTAGCGACTTCGGCCTGGCGACTTTACTGGCGGCGGGCTTGCACCTCGTCATCCTGGTTATGGGAATATTCATCGATAAGCCCCTCGAACGTTTCTTCGACCCGCCTAGCCCCGGGCTTCTGCGCGTGCATCGCAGTGGAAACGTCGTGCTCGAACAACCGATGGGCGGCTTTCGGAGTTTGTCGGGGCGGCCTTTGGACGACGCCGAGATATCGAAATGGTTAAGCAAAGATGGCGCCGAAGAAGGGTGGCTCTCGCCTGCCGCGCTTCTGAGCGCATCGGACCAGCGGACCCGACAAGCGCGCGGCATCTGGTATTATCGACTGGTTGAATTGCAGGGCGACCCGCAAATCTCCTGGTTCATCGTTCAACCGCAAATACGCAGTGGCCTCGCCTATTGCGTCGGATATGACAAGGCCACGAAAGAGCTGTTCGGGTACATGGGGCAAAAAGGCTTTCACCGTGCGCTGCCGCCGCCCGAGGAATGGTTTCCTGCAACCGGTGACCTGAACATGCGGTTGGTCAGCGGTGCGTCGATTGGCCGCACGGCCGCCGGGGCGCGGGTGCCTGTTGTCACGCGGCCGTCTGCGCGCGGCGTTGTCTTTCTCGCGTCCAATGATCGTATCTGGGCAATCGACCTGGCCGCGCGGACGGTCGGTGTGCTGTTCGAGTCGCCGGACATAACCAGCCTCAGGGCGTCACCCGATGAAAAACCGGAGTTGCTCGTGCGCACGTCGTCGGAGATCATTGCGATCGATCTGCAAGGGAGCCCGCGGACGAAATGGAAGGTCCCAGAAGTATTGCAGCGCGACAGTTTACAGTGGTACGAGCTCGCCGACGGTGGCGCCTTGACGCAAGAGTTACGCCAGACGGCAAACAAGGTCTACCTGGGCTTTATTTGGATGGATCGCAACGGCACGATCACGCACAGCGAACAGTTTGAGACGCGTCTCGGGCTGCCGGTCGGACCTCGGATGATTCATCTGTTGGTGGCTGCGGCGACGCCGTCGCCACTGACGTTTAGTTTCGTATCAATGATCGCCGTGCCCTTGACGGCGGTCGGGCAAGGCGAGCAGCCCGACCTCCCAACGGCCATCGCTCACACACTCGCCGATGCCTGGCCCGCTCTGGCGACCTTGAACTTGGTTTCGGCCGTGCTGGCCTGGCTGGCATACCGCCGGCAGGTGCGGTACGCGCTGTCGGGCGCAGGCGCCTGGGCGGTATTTGTGTTTCTTTTAGGAGTGCCGGGCTGGCTGGCCTATCGCTGGCACCGGCGATGGCCGCTCGTGGATTCCTGCGGCGAGTGTCATCGCCCCGCGCCGCGCGATCGCGAGGCCTGCGCCGCCTGCGGACAACTCTTCGCCCCACCGCCGCTGTTAGGCACGGAGATCTTTGCTTGAGGCCGCCGCACCGAGAGGGTCGCAACCCTTTGGAGTGCGGCGATTTATCGCCGCTTTGACTTGCGGCGGAGCCGCTTTCTTTTGCTGCGTCGGCCGGCGATCAACAATCGGCAGGACGAAAGAAAGGTCGCTCCGCGACCGACAAAAGCGGCGATAAATCGCCGCACTCCAAAGGCTGGTGCCGCCGCACAGGGGACGCTTCCCGAGATGTGTAGAACAACGAGGGCGTCAGTATCCGTTAAGCTTCAACCTTTTGCCTCCTCTGCCACAATCGCTCGCAGTCCTTCGCGAAAGCTGGGAAATCGCAAGTTGATTTTCAGCTCGGCGAGCATGCGGGCGTTGGAGATGCGCTTGTCGGCGGCGGCGCGCAAGGCGGCCGGCGTCTGGCGTTCGGGCGAACGAAATTGCGGTGGCGGCGCCCCGACCAGCCTCGCCAATTCCGCGTAGTAATGGCGGCGGACGACGGGCGAACCGTCCGATACCAAATACCGCCGTGGTAGAGCCCCGTCAACGCTCGCCGCCGCCAGAACCGCCTGGGCCGCGTCGTCGACGTGAATCAGGTTCAAAAAACCGTCTTGGGGGGCGTCGATCGCTTCGCCAGCCAAGAGAACGTCGCGGCGCGGTATCCGTCCCGGACCATACAGCCCTGCCAGCCGTAACACGACTGCCCGCGGGCCAGATGCGTGAGCGAAAAGCATTTCTTCGGCCGCCAGGCAGGCTTTGCCAGCTTCGCGCAGCGGTTGGCAGGGCGTGTCTTCATCGACCCACTCACCCTGGCAATTGCCATAGACGCCGGTGGAACTGATGTAAATCAATCGCCGGAAACCCGACGTCAAGCTTGCCAGCACGTTGCCCAAGCCAACGACGTGCGTCTCGGCGTGCGTTTTGCCCGACCGCGCGTCGTGAGCGACGGCATAGAGCACAGTATCGACCTCGGGCAGACCGGTGATAGTCGCACTATCGGTGACATCGGCGACGATGGCCCGCAAACCTTCGCCGCGCCAACCGGCGGCGCGCTCGGCGTTGCGCGTCACGGCGTACACCACGTCGCCCGTCGCCAGCCAGCGACGCGCGACGCGTTGGCCGAGATAGCCGCAACCGAAGATCAAGCGTTTGTTCATGAATTGTCGTCAAGGGCGCCGGGTTCGCCGGGCCGTGTGGCTTCGAGATAGGCCGACAACAGGATTTGTGCGGCCAGTTTGTCTCGCCGCGCGGCGCGCTGCTTTTTCGTGAGCTTGGCCAAGCCGAGAAACTGGTCGGCCTCTGCGGTCGTAAACCGTTCATCGAAAAAGGCCACCGGCAACTTGGTCGTATCGGCCAGCCAGGTTCCAAACTGCCGTGCCTCGAAAGATTTCTGACTTTCACGGCCATCAAGGTGTACGGGCAGGCCGACGACGAAACCGACGATTTTCTCTTGCGCCGCGAGCGATTGAAAATAATGGGCATCGGCCGCCGCATCGCGACGCCGATAAATCTCGTATGGGCTGGCCAGCGTCCGCCGCGCGTCAGTCACGGCGATGCCAATGCGCACCGTGCCGTAATCGACGGCGGCCAAACGTCCGGCCGGAAAGGGATTGTCGTCGAGCATGGGATCAGGCATTCCCGCCAGCGTGGCCTGCGCAAAGCGATTGCAGTTCAGCAGCGGCCCTCAGCAGCCGCTTTTCCGGCGCAGTTTTGCGAAACACTTTTGTTGCTCAACGAGCCCGCTTGTCATGGGTACTTCCGCATCCGGCGGGAGGACCGACAAGACGTCCTCGACCGCTTGCTGCCATTGTTCCTCCGTCATTTGCGCCAGTTCGCGGCGCTCAATCTCGGCCAGCAATGGCCCAGCGGCTTGCCACGTGCGAACCCATCGTTCTGTGTCGCGGTCAACACTCATTGCCAAGATGCTTTTCCCAGAGCCGATTCATTTCACGCGGTTCGGCATCGAGGTCGATGTCTGGCAACTTGTCGCGCCACACGCCGTGGTCGGACCGATAGGGCGGTCCGCCGCGGGAAGATGCGACTGGTGCCGCGGGCTGGACGACGATGACGACCTCCGCCTCGCCCGGCGGCACGTCGCAGGGCACGCGCAGGTCGATCGTGCCATCTGCGGAAATCGTTGTTCGCAAACTTATGGTCTTCATATTATTTCTCTCTCAAGCATGATAGCACTGCGATCGGCGACAATCCACGCCGCGAACGGCCGATGGGCAAGGCGGCTTGCATTTCAGCATCGCGGTTGCGCGGTTCGCGTTTGCATTGCTGCCCTGCTCGGGTATCATAGCCTGCTGGCCGTGGTTCAGTTGGTCCGCAAGTGGTTCCGTACTCCGCTTGCTCCCCGAGCGGAAAGCCGGCAGATGATTCAAGCAGGGTCGGGTATGTCGGATTCGTTCGATCCTTATCGCGTGTGGCTGGGCATTCCGCCGGAAGCGCGTCCGCCGACGCACTATGAGCTGCTCGGCATTTCGCCCCACGAACAAGAGCGGGCCGTGATCGAAGCCGCGGTGCTCCGCCAGAGCGGCTGCGTGCGTCGCACAAGGTCACCATTCTAGCGGCAGGAAGCTGAAAAAACGGCACAAATATCCCCGCGCCGTAGCCATCGGCACCGCCTCCGTTTTCTCCTCGCGCTCATGTACCAGGCTGTTGCGGTAATCTCGCACCAAATGCGCATCGTCCCGTAGCGTGTCGGGAACGCCGCAACGCGCGGCGAGGCCATCCAGCAGATCAACCGTCTTCGGAAAGGTCGGCCAATTCGCTTCCCAGTATTGCCGCGATCCCGTCTCGAACTCTGCAAAAAGGCGCACCACATAGGTTCCCTCCAGACGCTGCGACGCCCTGACGATTTCGCGGTGGCGCAGATCGTCGAGCAAAATGGTCGGATCGTCTAGCGCGGCTTCTAGCAGGTGATCGGCGGCCTGTCGCATTGCTACGTATTCACGCTCAACGGCTTTGATCCGCGACTGCCACTCGTGGTTATGCGGCACCTTGCCTCATCTCCGCCAGCACCTTCGCCAAAGCCTCCTTGGTCAGCGGGTGCGCCTCGGCCTCTCGCACTGAAGCCACGGGTTTCGCATTGGGAAATACGTAGTGCAGGTTCCAACGCTGATTGTAGTAATAAAGTGTGGCGATGTCGTCGTAGGCGGGCAGCAGGTAAAGATCGACCACGCCCTCGGCGCCCGCGGTCGCGCGCCCCACCGGTTCGAGCAGAACGCGGCAAGTGTCTTCCTGCATGAGTAAAGCCGGCACGCGGTGGTCGCCGATAAAGGAATCCTCGATCTTCTTCTCCACGCGGCGCGTCGACCAGTCCAACTCCTTCGCCCAAGTCTCCACTTGATCGACGAGTGCTTTGACCCTTTGCACCCAAGCGGCGCGTGCTTTCAGCCGCACCGTCGCTTCTTGTTCCATCTCGGCGACCGCTGCTTTGGGGTCGTCTTGGGTACCGCTCCAATCGAAGACGATACCATCCGCTTGCTGCCGGGCGGCTACGATAAATCGCGGCGCGCGGCCGCTCGCGGGCGGTTCCTGCGCTGCCTTGGGAGTAAAGCTAAGCACCAGCTCTTCGCCTGCCGTGTCATTCGTGTAGACGCTGACCACGAAGGGTTGTCCGTTTGCCCGCTGTTCGCTCATATCAGCTCTTCCTTTGCTCGGGAACCTCAAACATCATATCACTCTAACGAGCGAGAATCCACGCTGCGACTCTGTCACCAATCCGTGCCATCCGTGGTTCCTGCTGTTTGTTGAAAACCGATTCCCGCAGTTACGGCGGCATTTGCATTACCGTTCGCCGCGCGCATAATGAGCGGCTGGTGCAAGGCTTATGGCAGGGTCGGTGATGTCGGATTCGTTCGATCCTTATCGCGTGTGGCTGGGCATTCCGCCCGAGTCGCGTCCGCCGACGCACTATGAGCTGCTCGGCATTTCGCCCAGCGAGCAAGAACGCGCGGTAATCGAAGCCGCGGTGCTCCGCCAGAGCGGCTACGTGCGCAACTTCCAGCTCGGCAAGTACGCCAAAGAAGCCGCCAAAATCCTCAACGAAATCGCCGCCGCCAAAGCCTGCCTGCTCAATGCCGAGAAACGCGCGAAATACGACGCGGAGCTCAAGGCAAGGCAGCCCGCGGTGGTGAGTTCGAGCCCGCAGACGGTGCCGGCAGCTCCGCTTCCGCTGGTCGACCTCAATCAGTTAGCAGCCAGCACGAAATCACCTCATTCGTCGGTCCCGGGGATCACGCGCAGCGTAGGCGTCCCTTCGGGCAACCGAAATCGCTCCTCATTTCCCTGGCAGATCCCGATTGCCGTCGCTGCAACGCTGGCAATGGTGGTAGTCGCATCCATCATGCTGCGTCCGCGCGGCCGTGAAGAACCGATTAACGAGATCACTATCGATTCCGGCCGCACCACTGACGCGATCGAGCTTGATGCCGGATCAGGACCGCTGGCTGCGGCGGAAAGTTCAGAACCAGTCATGTTGCAGGGAAGCGTCGTGACAGCCGACCGTCCGGAACCCTCAGCGCCCGTGGTCGAAGCTAAGGCTGCCGACGAGGCGGCGCTCGCGACTCACTCGCCGACAACAGTTGATCTGCTCAAGCTGATTGACCTCGACCGCGATGGCATTTCTGGTGATTGGCGGCTGGAGAACGGCAAGTTGCGAATTATAGATGGCGACGGGGCCGTACTGAAAATCCCCTACCGTCCTGCTGGCGATTACGTTCTTCGTGTGACGGCGCGACGGGCCGCTTTTGGCGCGCGCGGTGATTACGGCGGCATCGTTCTTCCCGTCATCCACGCCAACGGCCTCGTCAGCGCGTATATCGCGGGCGGATGGCGTGGGAGCACAATCATCGGGATCGAACCGCTGGCGGAAGCTCCCGACTTTTTCCCTTCCGCAGATCCATCCAAGATCACCTGTGAAGTAAGGAGTGATGGTTTTGTCATTCGCAACGAGTCAGGAGCCAAGATCGAAAGGAATGACGTTTACGAAAGGGTGACAGGAGGCTGGCACGACGTTCCAGAAGGATGGTTGCGTTTCGCAGCCTACGGCAACTATGAAATCTCGGAACTCACGGTGTCTCCCGCCGCATTGGTTGCAGACTCGGATTCCGTTTCGCAAAACTCGGCGGACTCGGCGGTATCCCGCGATGCGCAAGAGCTTCTGACACACGCGGTCGCATGGTATCGGGCCGAAGGAAGTGCCGACGACTCAACTGGCAAGCACCACGGCAGGCTATCCGGTGGCGCCGCTATCACGCCGACAAAAATCGGTTACGCGTTCGACTTCGACGGAAAGGACGGATCGGTCGTCGTACCGGACGCACCGGAACTAAACCCGAGCAAGCAGTTCACGGTTATGGCCTGGATTTGTCCACGCTCCACGAGCGGTTGTGCAGAACTAATTTCCAAGAATGGCAATGCTGGCGGTAGCGCCGGCTACGCGTTCGGTCTGGGTCCAGATGAGAGCTCCCTATTCATTCAGTCTAGTGCGCCGGGCGAATCCTGGCCTGGCAATCGGTTCGAGGCTAAATCAGCAATGCCCATCGCTGTGGGAGACTGGGCGCACGTCGTGAGCGCTTATGATGGCGACCGCCTCAACTTGTACGTGAACGGCGCGCTTATTGGTTCAAAGCATATAGGATCGAAGTCGGTTGCGCCTTCGATCGTAAATCTTCGGATTAGCAGCGACGAAAACGGTAACTGCCCTTTCAATGGATTGCTCGATGACGCAGCGCTGCTTGATCGGGCGCTGAGCGAGGCTGAAATCAAGACCATCTACCTCGGCACGCGAGAGCACAGGTCAGGCAGCTTGTCGAAGGAGCAACAATCGCTGCTTGGCCGCTATGAAAATGCCGGAACGGTCGACGTGTTGCCACTGATCGACCCGGCGCGTGACGCAGTCTCGGGGCATTGGACAAAAGACGCCGCTGGCTTGCATTCGCCGGCCGATTCCTATCTTGCGGCATTGCGGCTTCCCGTCGCCGCGCCCCACGAATATTGCCTTACCATCGTCGCTGAGCGGCCGATCGGTTGGAAAGGCAAGCTACCGCTGCTGAACGTCGGACTGGTTGGCGACCGAGCGCAATGGAATGCGACAATCGACTGGAACGAAGCAGCCGGTCTTGAGCTTATCGATGGCAAGAGCGCTGTCGAAAACCAAAGCACTGTTCGTCGCGGCAACCTCTTTCGGGATGGCCAAGCATCGGTCGTGACGTACATTGTTCGTCGAAGCGGGGTCGAGGTGCAGTTCGACGGGCACCCATTACTTGATTGGCATGGTGACTACGCGCGATTGGGACTCCACCCTGATTACCAGCAGCGGTTAAACTCACCGCTTCGATTGTTTCTTGGAACGCACTGTAACTGGCATTTTAAGTCCATCCGACTGACGCCACTTGCCGATCCAGCATCGGTACCCGACACCGATAGCCAACCCGCGGTCAACTTGCTCACGACGATAGACCTGAAACGGCACATCGTCCGCGGGCCGTGGGCGTTCGACGGGCCAGTTCTGGTAGCGCCGCCAAACGTCGGTCACGCGATCGTCCGAATTCCGGGCGCTGTGCCCGACGAATATCACCTCCGCATGGTGGTTGAGTTGCCACGCGATCACCAGGGATTCCACGAATTCGCGTTCGGCCTCGTGACGCCACCCACGCAGGTTCATGTTGTCCTCGACTCGGGTAAAGTGTCGGGCTTCGCCACTCTCGATGGGAAACCGCATGACGCGAACGAAACGACGTTCAACGGGCAATTGTTCATTCCCGGCGTGGAAAGCACGATTGACTGCTTCGTCCGCAAGGAGGTAATCCGAGTCGATTTCGATGGCCGAACGATCATCAACTGGCGCGGCGACCGCCATCGGCTAGCATCAGACTGGTTGAAGGTGGGAGCGCCAAAGCGGAATCTCTACCTCGGCACGCACCACAAATTCTTTATCAGAAAAATGGAATTAGTGCCGTTGAAATAGCACCGCCTGCCGGCGCGGATGCACAGCGGCGAAAAGACCGTTGATGCGCTCAAGCTGGTTCGTCCCAGCCGCGATGTAGTGAAGTAACATTGGACCGTTGACGGCGATGCACTCGTTTCGCCCGCCGGCGAGCACCTTGCCTGTCTCAATCTGCGTGTTGGCGTGCTCAACGAGTATTCCATGACCGTCGAGGCAGCTCGTATGAAAGGGCAGGATCCTGCGTTGCACATCGTTTTGGTGGATGGGGAATGCTGTCAGGCCGGCACGCGCGAATGTCGAACCGCAAGAAACCGACTATTGCCCCACTCGGCGATTCTCGCAATCTCGTCCACCGCCGATCGCAGCGCGGAGACGTGAATGCTGGAATAGATGAGCACGCAGCCGCCTCCCTGCCCGCCCGTATTCCAGCGCACCTCAGACCAGCCGCAACCGAGTTTTGCGGCTTTGCCCGCGTGCGGATTTGCGGGTTCGCCATCGTCCCATATACCCGTCGCGGGCAACCACATCAAAGTTGGCCGCCCGGCATGGGCCGTCAACAATGACTTCAATTGCCCCCATGTT
>DASSFG010000602.1:0-10222 GCA_035694685.1 Pirellulales bacterium | reverse complement strand
CCATCGCCGCGCTGGTGCAAGCCTTCTTGTTCTACAAGTCGATGAAGGAAGCCGACGAGGGCACGCCAAAAATGATCGAGATCGCCGGCTATGTCCGCACCGGCGCAAACGCCTACCTGCGGCAACAATATAAAGTGGTCGCCTTCTTCTTCGTCATCATCTTTGTCCTGCTAGCCGTGGCGGCCTTCGTGCTGAAGGTGCAGAGCGAGTGGGTTCCGTTCGCCTTCATCACCGGAGGGTTCTTTTCCGGCCTGGCCGGCTGGTTTGGCATGAAGACCGCCACCTGGGCCAGTAGCCGCACTGCCGCCGGCGCGCAAAAATCGCTTAACCAAGGATTGCAAGTCGCTTTTCGCAGCGGCGCCGTAATGGGGCTGACCGTCGTCGGCCTCGGCCTGTTGGATATATGCCTTTGGTTCGCCGTGCTGTATTGGGGCCTGCACCTGGGTCTGATTGAAATCACCGTCACCATGCTTTGCTTCGGCATGGGGGCCAGCAGCCAGGCGTTGTTTGCCCGTGTCGGCGGCGGCATCTTCACCAAAGCGGCCGACGTGGGCGCCGACCTGGTGGGCAAGGTTGAGCACAGCATCCCCGAAGACGACGCACGCAATCCGGCCACCATTGCCGACAACGTGGGCGACAACGTCGGCGACGTGGCGGGCATGGGCGCCGACCTGTACGAATCGTATTGCGGATCGATTCTGGCCACGGCCGCCTTGGGCGTGGCCGCCTTCGCCAGCCCGTTGGTCAGCGGCGACGTACCGACTCAGGAAGCTCAACTTCGCGCTTTGTTCCTGCCCATGGCCATTGCCGGCGCCGGCATCTTCCTCTCGATTCTCGGCATCTACATGGTGCGCACCGAAGAAGACGCCTCGCAGAAGACGCTGCTCAAGGCGCTCGCCCGCGGCATTAATCTCTCGACCGTACTGGTGGTCGTGGCCTCGGTGGGCCTGACGTATTGGCTGATGCCTAAGTACCTTGGCGTCAGCGTGAGCGTGATTGTAGGGCTGGTCGCCGGCTGGCTCATCGGCAAGTGGACCGAATATTCGACCAGCGACGAGTATATGCCCACCAAGAACCTCGCAGGCCAGGCCGTCACGGGCCCCGCCACCGTCATTATCGGCGGCATCGCCGAAGGCATGATCAGCACGTGGTTCCCGGTGATCGTGGTGAGCATCGGCACGCTCTTGGCTTTCGGCTTTGCCATTGGCGACATGAAGCGGTTGGACGAGGTCGAGTTCTTCGCGTTGGGGCTGTATGGCGTAGGGATCGCCGCGGTCGGCATGCTCAGCACGTTGGGCATTACGCTGGCGACCGACGCTTATGGCCCGATCGCCGACAACGCCGGCGGCAACGCCCAGATGGCCGGCCTGGACCCGATTGTCCGCGAGCGGACCGACGCGCTCGACAGTCTCGGCAACACGACGGCGGCCACCGGCAAGGGCTTTGCCATCGGCTCGGCCGCGTTGACGGCGCTCGCCTTATTGGCGGCGTACATCGAGGAGGTCCGCGTCGGCTTCGAGCGCTGGGCTGATGCCGACGTGGCACAGAACCTAGAACCCGGTTTTTACAAGCTTTCGCGCCAGTTCGTCGTCGAGGTCGACGGCAACGGCAAACGCCATGGTTGGCTGGTCGATCCTGAAGATACGCGCGATGTCCGCTTGCTCAAAGAGTGGAGCAACGTCAACTTCGAAAAAGGACCGGCCCGCGTCCCAGCGGAATTGATTTCGACCACTGACCTGGCGGGCACTCCAGCCACCATCTTCACACCCACCGGTGCGCTGTTGAAGAACCTCAAGACCGCGACTTTGCCTGATTTCATGCGCTACTACGACGTGACCCTCATGAACCCCAAGGTGCTGGTCGGCATGTTCCTGGGCTCGATGTCGGTGTTTCTGTTTTGCGCCATGACGATGAAGGCGGTGGGTCGTGCGGCAAAGGGCATGGTGGAAGAAGTGCGGCGGCAGTTCCGCGAAAAGCCGGGCATCATGCTGGGCACCGACCTGCCCGACTACGCCGCTCCGGTGGCCATCAGCACGCGTGCTGCGCAGCGTGAGATGATATTGCCGTCGCTGTTGGCGTTGGTGGCGCCGGTGGGGGTGGGCCTGTTGTTGGGCGTTTCGGGTGTGATGGGTCTGTTGGCTGGCGCGTTGACCACTGGTTTTTGTGTGGCGGTGTTCATGGCCAATTCCGGCGGCGCGTGGGACAACGCCAAGAAGTTCATCGAAGCCGGCGCGCACGGCGGCAAAGGCACCGACCCGCACAAGGCGGCGGTGGTGGGCGACACGGTGGGCGACCCCTTCAAAGACACCAGCGGCCCGAGCTTGAACATTCTCATCAAGCTGATGAGCATGGTCAGCGTCGTCGCCGCCGGCCTCGTGGTACGCTACAGCCTGACTGCGATGGGATGGTTTTAAGGTTGTCATTTGCGCCAGTGGTGAACTGAGCCGTCAATCGCCGCACGACAATCGGCCAACTGCCATCTTGGTAGTCGAATTTCGATCTATTCATCGCACGGGCCAAATTGAGGCCGTCGGCCGTTTGTGTAGGTCAGGCTTTCCAGCCTGACACCGTCAGGCTGGAAAGCCTGACCTACGCATTGATATCGGCTGCGCGACTTAAGTATCGCTCGCGCGATGTATAGCTTAAGCTGCCGCGCGGTTGGTAAAGCGGGCAACCGCTTGATACCATATAGGTTACGGCAATCCACTGCCTGCGACGTAGGCTGCACGTCTGCGCCTACTGGCGACAGGAATTCCTATTAGTGAGTTATGCGGCAGAAGATCGCGTGCGCGTTCATCGCCTCCGCCCTCGCCGAGTTCGCGAGCACTCTGGCCGCTGATGTGCCGATTCCGGACGTTCGCGCGGCACTTGCCGAGCGCTATCCGGCCGCTGATGTAATCCACGGCGGCGAATTGCAGTTCGAGCAACAAACACCTGTCGAACCCGCCGACTTGCCGGCGCTCGCCAAGGCGCTCCCAAATGTTCGTTTCTTTACGACCAAGCTTCGCACAGGGTACTACGAGTATCCACGGGTGAGTGTCGCCGTTGCGGTTCCAAGGCATGGTCCGATTGCCATGGATCTTTCGCCGACGTATAGCGAGTCCGATCGTGAATTCACGGAGATGTTGAAAAGCGCGCGGGTGTTGCGCGCATCAGAGCAGCGGGCCGTGGCCAATGACATAGCGCGGTTGTTTGCGATCATTACCTACAAAGGCGAGGTCAGGAAGCCGCATTATGACGAGGGGCGGTATTCGGCCGAGTTGTGGCACGGCGATCTGCTTTGGCGTCGCGTGTTGATTGAGTTCGAGAACGGACACGTGTCGTCGGTAACGCTGGTAAACCCGAAAGATGCGGCAACCGGCCTGCCGCACAACCAGACGCCGGCGCAATCCGGGAGTCTTCGGCAGCTAGGGGGAACGCCATGATGCCGCAAGACGGTTACGATCCACCATCGATTGACCGCCGAATGTTTGTAAAGGCGTCGCTGATTTCTGCCGCGTTGCCGATCGGCGCGGACGTGGCGAGTCGCGAGAACCAGGCCGCCGAGCCGCGTGCGGCATCGCCCGAGCCTCCCGAGATCGTTGACACCAATGTCCACTTGTTCGACTGGCCTTTTCGCCGGCTGAAGTATGGCCGCACGGACGCCCTAATCGCCAAGCTGCGCAAGCATCGCATTACCACGGCGTGGGCGGGCAGCTTCGAGGCGGTGCTGCAAAAGCAACTTGACCTCGTCAACCGCCGACTCACCGACGAGTGCAGGGCTCATGGCGACGGCATGCTCGTTCCTATCGGCAGCGTCAATCCGGCCTGGCCTGGCTGGGAGGCCGACCTTGAGCAGTGTCACGAGCAGCACCGCATGCCTGGCATCCGGCTCTATCCGATGTACCACGGCTACGCGCTCGATCATCCGGAGTTCGCCCGTCTGCTCGCCGAGGCCGCCCGGCGGAAAATGTTGGTGCAGATCGTCCTGCGTTTGGAAGACGAGCGCGTGCATCATCCGGTGGTGACCGTGGAGGCCGTGGATGTCTCGCCGCTTGTCGGATTGCTCAAGAATCTGCCCGAGGCGAAGGTGCAGTTGATCAACTCGGCCGGGCCGCTACTGGGCAAAAACGTCGCCGTCCTCGTCAAGGAAACGACGGTCACGTTCGACATCGCCGCCATCGAAGGCAACGGCGGCGTCGGGCGGCTGATCGAGGGCACGAACTACAGCTACCGCGGAGCGATTCCCGTGGAGCGGCTCTTGTTCGGGTCGCATGCTCCCTATTTCCCGTGCGAGAGCGCCCTCTTCAAGCTGTTCGAATCGCCGCTCAGCCTCCAGCAGCTCAACTTGCTAATGCACGCCAATGCCCGTCGCCTGATAGGTTCCCCAAGTTGACTTCGTCAACAACGCTAGTGCTCCCACCCTGCACTCGCGCGCCGCATTTAAAACTCATCCTTGCCGAGCAGCTTCTCTTCGGCCTTGTCGGCCTGCCAGGCGACGGCGGTGAGCACGCGGCTCACGGCCAACGGGTCGATCGTTTCGGCGACCTGATTGGCCGCCAGTACGATCATGGCTTGCCCGGCGACGTCGGCCACGGCAAACGCTCCGTGTACCAGGCTGGCATTGTAGCGTAACAGCGCCATTGCGGTGCGATCGTTGGCTGGGCCGCAGGTCGAGGAATAGGCCACGATGGAATGGCCTTCGGCATCTTGCCGGCCGAAGTCGACCGTGACTATCTGCCGCCGCAAAGCGCCGACGGGCACGGTGATCTGCCAGCGATCGCCCGATTCCTGGATCGGATAACCGGCCGCCTGCGCCACCTGGCGGACCATTGCCCTAGGATCGCTGGTGACGGCCGCCGCCGCGACAGGCGCCAGCGCCGCAAAATCGTCGCCGCCGTGTGGTCCGGCTGGGGCCACGGGTCTGGCCGCTGTCGCCGGCGCTGGAGCGGGGGCGCTCGTCGCCTGCATGGCTTGTTGAATCATGCCGGGCATCATCATGCCGAATCCGGCGCCCATGCCCATGCCCATCGCGCCTGAGTCGCCGCCGCCGCGCTCGGCCAGCTTCGACATGCTTTGCGCCGCCTGAAATTTCATGAAGGCGTTCAGGTCGCCCACCGCGCCCATCGAGCTGCGCGCGTCGATGGCTTTTTGCACTTCTTCGGGCGGAGTGATGGCCCCGATGAAAAAGTCAACCAGTTCCAGACCGTATTTGCCGAAGTCAGCGGCCACCTTGGCCCGCGTGCCCGCGGCGATTTCGTCGTACTTCGCCGGCATTTGCAGCAAGCCAATGCCCAGCGAGCCGAGCAGGTCGTTCAGCCGGGCCACGACGAGATCTTTGAGAAACGAGCCGATCTCGTCGGTGGTGTATTTGCCTTGCGTGCCGACGAGCGTGTTCAGCAAAAGTGCCGCGTCGGCCACGCGAAACGAATATTTGCCAAAGCTGCGCAGCCGGACCATGCCGAAATCGGCGTCGCGAAAAGTGATTGGCTGCCGCGTGCCCCATTTCTGATCGACGAACGTCTGCTTGCCGACGAAATAAACGGCCGCCTGAAACGGGCTTTTCTCCCAAGGCATCGTCAACAGCCGCGTGAGGATCGGCACGTTGGCCGTGGTCAACGTATGTCGGCCGGGCGGGAACGAATCCATCGCCTTGCCGTCGCGGAAGAAGATTGCCTCCTGGTTCTCCTGCACGATGAGCTGCGCGCCGAATTTGATGTCGGCGGTCCCCTCCGGCGGGATTCGCTGCACGAGTGAGCGGTTCGCTTCGTCAAGAAACTCGATGACTTCCAGTCGTTGTGCCATGATTACTCGCCTTGATAGGTGGACATTGCCGTGTGTAGGGTGGGACAAGCGAGCTTGCGCTTCGCCGGCCCACCAGCATTAGGCGTCAGCTATCAGGCGTCAGGCGCTTAAGTCCTGATTCCTGGCGCCTGACGCCTGAAGCCTGACGCCTGAAGCCTGACGCCTCGCTTCTCGCACCCTATTTGCTCTTCTCTACGAGTCGTTTCAACAGATCGCTGCGTTCGTCGCAGGCGCGATCGATCTGGTCGAGCTCTTGCTCGGCCTCGGCCAGCCTGGCATCGCCCGCGGTCAATTCGCCGCTCCAGCTTTCGACCAGCTTGCAGAAAGCGGCGACCTGGTCGATGAGTTTTGAATCGTGCTTGTATACTTCTTCGAGCAGCGAGGCGTGAACCGGCCGCGCATCGAAGAAACCGCTGTAGCCTTTCATTGCGCCGCGAATACGGCCGATGGCCCGGTCGAGCTTGGCGCGTAACTGGTCGATTTGCGGCAGCCGATCGATTTGGCCCGCATCGGCCAGCGAACGAGCGGCGGCATCGACCGGCCGCTTGGCCCGGTCCAGCTCGCTGGCCAGAAACTCTCGCAACAAAGCGTCGCTCTCGCGTCGCTCTTCGCGCTCAAAATAACCACGAAAGCCCGGAATCCGCCTCAGCACACCGACGACGCCGGCGCCCACGCCACCGCTTGATAGATCGCTCATCGTTACGCATCCTCGTCAGCCCTCTTGCCGACTCCCGGAGATTCTAAGCGTCACGTCGCGGTGCTGCAACGTACTTACGAGCGTCGAATATGGAGACGAAGTGGCTTACAAGTAAGCCGCTCGTTGTGCCGTAAAAAAAGATGAAGATCGGAAGTTTTCGCTACTTGACAGTGCGGTTATTGAGGGGGGAGACTGATTGCCGCCGGATAAGTGCGTTGGGCGCGAAGCGCACAAGGTGCCGCTGGGCGGCTCCCCGTTGCGCGACCGTGCTTGTAAAGAACGGAAAAGAGGTTTCTGTATGCAGGCCTATGACAAGGTAGTTGATGCGGAGGCCGCCCAGACCAACTGCTTCATCGAGGAGGGACGCCAGGGCTCGGCCTACGCCCGTGGCAGGCTTTTCGAGCGTTGTCGCGACTATCTGTTACTGGTTGCCGAGCGCGAATTGGATCCTGGCTTGCGCGGCAAAATCGGCGCCTCCGACCTCGTGCAACAGACGTTCCTCGATGCCGAGCGGGGCTTCCCGCAGTTCCGCGGACAGACGGAAGAGGAGTTATTGGCCTGGTTACGCCGCATTCTGCAAAACCGCGCTGGCCAGGCCCTCCGCCAGTATCGTTTCACCGCCAAACGCGACCTGCGCAGCGAAAGGTCATTGTCGACGTGGGAGGACGTCCCGGTCGCCGCCGACATCGAGAGCCCGAGCGGCTTCGTTGCAGCGGCCGAAGAGGCCGCGCGCCTGCAGGCGGCCCTCGCGTGCTTGCCGGTACACTACCAAGATGTGATTCAACTCCACAATTCCGACCGGAAATCGTTCGAGGAGATCAGCGCGTTGCTGGACCGCTCACCGGAAGCCGTACGAAAGCTTTGGGTACGGGCCATCGAGCAATTGCGCCAAGCGTTGGATGCGAACCATGATTCCCGATGATTCGGCCGCTCCTGACGAAGAGGCGCTGTTTGAATCTCTGCTGATTGCCTACGACGAGGCATTGGCCCGCGGCGAGGCCGTAAACATCGACGAACGCGTTGTGCCGATGCACCTGGCGCCTCGTCTGCGCTCTGCTCTGGCCTGCATTTCGCTCCTGGCGAGAAGCAAGAAGCCGCGCGCGACGGCCGCGCCGCACCCGTCGGGCCAACATCCGTCCAAGTCCGCAATCGGGCGGTTCGAAATCATGCGTGAGATTGGTCGCGGCGGGCATGGAGTGGTTTTTCTGGCGGTCGACCCGCGGTTGCGCCGCTTGGTGGCGATTAAAGTCCCCAGGCCAGAGGTGCTCGTCACGCCCGATCTGCACCGCCGCTTTTTGCGCGAAGGCCGGGCGGCCAGCTTGCTGGCCCATCCAAATCTGGTGCCGATCTTTGAAGTCGGCGACGACGGGCCCCTCTGCTACATCGCGGCCGGCTATTGCGAAGGCCCTTCGCTGGCCACGTGGCTCAAACAGCAATCCTCGCCCGCGCCATGGCAGGAGTCGGCCGAGCTCGTGGCCCGCCTGGCCGACGCCGCCGCGCACGCCAATGCCCGGGGAATCGTACATCGCGACATCAAGCCCGCCAATATCTTGCTCGCCCCGGCCGACGCGGGATCGTCGGGCAGCACGCCGCTCTTCGGCCAGCTCGTGGTGCCGTGCCTGACCGATTTCGGCCTGGCTCGACTCATTGATGACGATGCCAGCGACCGCACGCGGACGGGCACCATGTTGGGCACGCCCTCCTACATGGCGCCCGAACAGGCCGACGGCCGCAGCGAGGACGTCGGACCTGCAACCGACGTGTACGCCCTGGGGGCCGTTCTCTATGAACTGCTCTGCGGGCGTGCGCCGTTTCATGGCGCCAACGATTTAGAGACGTTGCGCCTGGTAAGCGCCGGCCAACTCGTGCGTCCTTCGGCGTTGCGACCGGGCTTGCCGCGCGACCTGGAAGCCATCTGCTTGAAAGCGCTGACGCGATCGACCACCGACCGCTACCCCACTGCCGGCGCGCTGGCCGCTGACTTGCGGCGCTTTGCGAGCGGCGAGCCGACAGAGGCCCGGCCGCTTGGCAAGCTGCGAACAACGGTGCGCTGGATTCGCCGGCGGCCGGCGCGCTCAGCGACGGTTATAGCGTTGCTAATGCTGCTCGCTGCAATCGGTGCCGGCGCGCGGTGGTACTCCACGCGCCTCGCCGCAGCGCTTGAAGCATCGCGGCAAGCAGACCGCCACCGCGACGAGCTGCGCAGCGCCGTGGGCTTGCGCTCCGCGTGGCAGGCATTCAACAGCGACAACGCCGCAGAAGCACGAGCTATGCTCGGCCGGCTGGATGCCGGTTCGGGCGCCGCCCAACACGGCTTCGCCTGGCAATTGCTGCGGAGCCTGACCCAAGAGGCAGAGTTGCTGACGCTCGATGGTCGCGCGGGCGACGTCTACCAAGTCGTCTTTTCGCCCGACGGCGCATCGCTCGCCACCGCCAACCAGGATAGGACCGTGCGTATTTGGGACGCCGCCACGGGTAGGTCCATCGCGGCGCTTGCCGGCCACAGCGACGAAGTGAACGCCGTCGCCTGGTCGCCCGACGGCAAGCTGCTCGCCTCGGCTTCCGACGACGGGACCGTGCGACTTTGGGACGCGCAGACGCACGTGGCAGTTGGGCCCGTGTTCGATGACGGCCGCGTGCCGATCGTGTCGGTGGTGTTCTCTCACGACGGGGCCATCCTAGCATCGGGCGACGATCAGGGACGCGTTGTGCTGCGGGATACCACCACGTGGCAAACGGTGCGCTGCCTCGAGACCGGCGGTGGCCGCGTAGACGGACTCGCATTAACTCAGGACGGCGGCTGGCTGGCCACCGCCACCGAGCGAAAAGGAGTGCAGGTCTGGAATCTTTCGACAAGCGAGCGGCCAAGAGCGCATCGGCTTTTCAACCTCTACGCCCGCGGGGTGGCATTCGATCGCCGCGGCCGCCTCCTATGTTGTGGCCGCACCTGGGCCTATTACTGGGATTGGCAAGCCGGCGATAAACCACGCCCTTTTTGCTCCTCGCCCGATTATCTCAACTCCACCGCCTTTTGCGGCGAAGACCGGCTGGCCGCCGTGGGAGGGCAGGACGGGGCCGCGCGTGTTTTCGATCTCGCCACAGGCAAGCTGCGGCAAACCTTGCTGGGCCACGTCGCGCGAATCTGGTGCGTGGCCAGCTCGCCCGATGGCTGGCGGCTGGCCACGGCCAGCGCTGACGACACGGTCAAGCTTTGGACAATTCCCAACGCCACGGCGATCTTGGCTTACCAGCATCCGGTCGCACTGAACCACGTCGCGTTCGCCGCCGACGGACAGACCTTGATTGCGACGGGCGATGGCACGGTTGAGCGGTGGCGACTGCGGCACGTAGGAGCCGAGACGGTGGTCCCTGCGTGGCACTTGACCGATCGACGATCGCTGACAATACCGTACATCGCGGCCCACGAAACCCCGTGGGCCGAGGCGCGCGTGGACGCCTCGTGCAGCGATATGACTCTTTCGCCAGACGGGGCGCTGGCTGCGACGTCCCGCCAACGCAGCGTCGGTGTCTCGCTCGTCGACCTGCGCGGTGGCAACCTGGCGGGCGCATTGCTGGCCGAATCGGACGAACGAAGCCGAGCGTATGAGAGATCAGAAGCATCTCACGGTCGGCCAGTTCACACGGAGGCGATTGCTTTTTCACCCGATGGCCAAATTCTGGTCGAGGCGGTGGGAAAGTCGCTTCGGTTGTGGAACGTTGCCGCGCGCCGGATCGAGCAGC
>DASSFG010000601.1:0-7262 GCA_035694685.1 Pirellulales bacterium | reverse complement strand
GATCCGCGGTTCTTGCAGGTCGCCTGGCGCGCGGCCGACCGCGAGCAACAGTTGTGGTTGCCCGCTGGAAAGACGGCCGCCGAGCAACCCCCGCCGATGGAAAGCGACGACGGCGAATCGGGCAAGCGACGATGCGTATCCAACGACGAGCGGTTTCCGTTTTTGCCCGCCGCGCTCGCCGATCTGGAGCACCTGGCGTGCGGGCTGCGGAACGCCACAGAGTGCGCTGCCTCCAGAGGCCCGGAGGGCGCTGCCAACAGGCAGGCGGAGGTTGCTGCGCCCGCAGCCGATCGAGCGGTTCCGGTATCGACCCTCTTTGAGCAGCTCTGTGCTGAGGCGTTCCGCTGTCTCGGTTTCGAGGTGCGCGAACTCGGGCAAGGTTGTGGGCGGGCAGCCGATTGTCTGGCGATCGCCGCGGCCGAGCGGTTTGCCATCATCATCGACGCCAAAGTGCGGCGGCGCGGGTATACGCTCGGCACCGACGACCGGCAGTTCTGTGAGTATGCCAAGCGGCACACACGCGAGCTCGCCTTATCGGGCATCGACAAAGTCTATTTCGCCGTCGTCGGCAGCGGATTCCGGCAGGACGACCTCGACAAGCTGGCCGGCTTCATGAGCGGCACACCGATACGCAGCGTCGTCTTCTTCGAGGCGACGGCGCTGATGCAGCTCGTCAACGACAGCATTCGCGACCGCCGCCAGTTTCGATTGGAAGACATCGACCGACTGCTGTTCGGGAACAAGATTATTGGGAGAGGAAGTGATGAGTGATGATGAAGCGAGAACCGCTCGCAACTCATGCCTCTGTCCGCGTATAGGACAGCTTATGCCCGTCGTGCTTTGCATAACCCGTCATCGTATCGCGAGCGATCGTTAGGGATTCAATTTGAAGGCGGCGCCCGTCAGGCCAATCCTTGGCAACTTCCGCAGAAGATTTGCTTTCGTTCCACGCCAGAACCTTCAGGCGAAATGCCGGATCTTTGCCGCCGTTTCTAAAATAGTCGCCGTCGGCGCTGATTCGTGCATGTTCTTTACCGCTAGTAAAGTCGAGATTCCATGAACCTTTCATCCTTTGCAGAACTTCTACTGCCTGCTCGGGGGAGACGCGCGGCGCGGCCTGCACCACTTCGACAGTGGCCGAGCCGCTTAACTTTAGCGAATCCATGATGTCCGCGAAAATTGATTTGCCGGCGTGCTGATGGGCGAGCGTGTACAACTTCGCCACAGCCGATTCGGGAGTCTTCGGCGCCTTCATCTGGCCGTAAACGATGCCCGAGGCGCTCTTAAGGCTGACGACCACGTCGGTATCCTGGCCTTGCGCGACCTCCACAGTTGTTTGGTTTGGCAGCTCAGCCAAGAGATGGTCGTCTTCGCAGAACCAGCGCAACTGGCCATCGCCGGTTCGGACCAGCACTTCATCCACGATTTGGTTTATTTGAGCATCATTCAGGATCATTGCTAATTCCTTGTCCGTGCTGGAAGGGCGCCAGTTCATCGTTAATCTGCTGTAGTACCGATAGTACGAGTCCATTCCATTCGTTTACATTATACGTGAGGCTCTTGCCGTTTTTGCCCCCCGTAAAGGTGGCCGTCCACCCAAGAGAAGACTCCATGTGAGCTTGCCAGCTTTCATCGACTGCCGGGCTGATGGAGTTGATGTGCGAGAGATACTCGATGAGCTCGTCAAGTCCTCCGGTCGCCGCGGCCCATTGCTTGCCATGAACGCTGTCCCTGGCCCGAATCAGAGCAGATCTGGCCCGTTCGAGGCAGAAGCGGTAATGGATTCCGCGCTGTTTCGCCGCCTCGTTGGCGACGGCCAGCCTGATAAGGTCGGCGTGCATCCGGGTGCGATAAAGCTCTATGATGGCAAGAATGAACCCGGTGAGTGTTACCCAATATCCGGCGACGGAAAAAAAGTCGGCCCAGCTCTTTGTGAGCCAGGCCGCAAAAGCGGTTGTTACCACGTTCACGGCGAGATAGAGCCCAACTGCATGGCGCGGGTTCGTTCGACGGGTGCAGTAATCAATGGCGATCTCAAGGGCCTTTGTGAACCATGTCCAGAGGCGCACCACGATTTCGCTCAATTGACTCAAGAAGGCCACCACAAAAGGAGCAGGCCACGGCTTGCCGGGCAGGCAGGCCAGAGAAAAGAAACACGGGAATCAAGACTAAAATCTACCGAGACTTTGTCAAGATCGTTGTCGCCTGCCCGCCCAATATCCCGATATCGCTACTTCCCTCGGAGCAAAAGAGGTAAGATTGGTAGACAAGCGCATCGGGTCCCGGATCTGCCTATGAATTTGCATTGCCCCCGATATTTCCTTCGAGCAATCGTCGTTGCGGCGATTTGCCTGGCGGCCAACCACCTTTCGGCCGAAGTGCCGCAGCAGGTGCGGTTCAATCGCGATGTTCGGCCGATCATGTCCGATACGTGCTTCAAGTGCCACGGGCCGGGCACGCGCAAGTCCGGGCTGCGGCTCGATTTGCCCGATGAGGCGATGAAGCCGGCCGAAAGCGGCACCACGCCGATTGTGCCGGGCCAGCCGGAAAAAAGCGAGGCCGTGCGCCGGGTGTTCGCGGCCGACGAGAGCGAGGTGATGCCGCCGCCCGAGGCCCACAAGTCTCTCACGCCCGAACAGAAAGAAACGTTCAAACGCTGGGTCGAACAAGGCGCCGTGTATGAAAAACACTGGTCGTTCGAGCCTCCGGTCCAATCGCCTGCGCCGCAAGTGGACGACCGCGCGATCAACGTTCGTAATCCGATCGACGCCTTCGTCATTGAACGGTTGCAGCGAGATGGCCTATCGATGTCGCCCGAGGCCGATCGGGAAACGCTGATCCGCCGCGTGAGCTTCGCACTGACCGGATTGCCGCCGACGCTCGAAGAGCTCGATCGTTATCTTGCCGACGCGTCGCCCGCCGCGTACGAGAAGATGGTCGATTGCTATCTGGCGTCGCCGCGCTTTGGCGAAGAGCTGGCGCGACACTGGCTGGACTTGGCGCGTTACGCCGACACGCATGGGTTACACCTCGACAACGAACGCCAAATGTGGCCTTATCGCGATTGGGTCGTGCGGGCGTTCAATCAGAACATGCCGTTCGACCAGTTTACGGTCGAGCAGCTTGCCGGCGATTTGCTGCCGCAGATGGGGCACGGTCAGGAGACCGGCCCCAACCCGCAGGAGATCGGCCCCAACGCGCAGGAGAAAGGCCCCAACGCGCAGGAGACCGGCGCCAAGCGGGAGCAGCTCGTGGCCACGGGTTTTATCCGCTGCAACGTCTCGACGAGCGAAGGCGGGTCGATCGCCGAAGAATGGGTGTTTCGCAACGCGCTCGATCGCACCACGACAATGGCTGAAGCGTGGATGGGGCTGACCGCCGGCTGTTGCGTCTGCCACGACCACAAGTTCGATCCGATCTCAACGAAGGAGTATTATTCGCTCTACGCCTTCTTCCATTCGGCGGCCGACCCGCCGCTCGACGGAAATGCGCTGTTGACCGCGCCCACGCTCAAGCTGGCCTCGCCCGCAGATGAGCGGAAGCTGGCGGACTACGACGGGCAGATTGCGGCCCTGCAAAAGCAGGTTGACGAAAAAGCCGCTGGCATTGCCTACGTGGATCCGGCGAGCGTCGAACCGCGGCCGGCGGCGGAAGTCGTCGAGCAGGTCTGGTTCGACGACGATTTTCCGCCCGGCGGCCGAGTCTTCGCCAGTCCCGGCCAGCCGACGCAGTATGTCACGGCCGCCGATGGCCGCGTGATGAGCGGCGGCAGGGCGCTGAAGCGCGTCGATCAAGGGCTCGCGCAGGACGTCTGCGAAGGCGTGCCGCCCTTGGAGATTCCCGCCAACGGAAAGCTGTTTGCCCACGTCTGGATCGAGGCCGCCGATCCGCCCAAGAGCTTGATGCTGCAATACTTCAAGGGCGGCTGGCTGCACCGCGCCGTGTGGGGCGAATATGACGCGATTCAATGGGGCCGGGCCGGCACGACCGAACGAGTTCATGTCGGCCCGTTGCCCGAAGCGGGCAAATGGGTGCGGCTGGAAGTCGAAGCCAAAACGGTCGGCCTGAACACCGGCGACCAGGTGACGGGCTTCGCGTTCACGCAGTTCGGCGGCACGGTGTTCTGGGACAAGGCGGGCGTGGCCGGTCAGTCCGACCCCGCCAGCGACCCGCGGCGGTCGCTCTTGGCCTGGTGGAAACAGCAGACGGGCAAAGATACGCCCGGCGCTCCGCCCGAAATCAATCAGCTCGTGAAAGCCGGGCCGGACAAAAAGCCGTCGCCCGAACAAGAGAAAAAGATCCGCGACTATTACCTGCAAGCGGTGTGCGCCGATACGAAGCCGCAGTTCGAGCCGCTGACAAAAGAGCTGGCCTCCGTCAAGCAGGCACGCGAGACTTTTGACAAGAGCATCCCTTCGACCTTCATCTTTCGCGATCTGCCGCAGCCGCGAGAGAGCTTCGTCATGCTCCGCGGGCAATACAACAAACCGGGTGATAAGGTCGAGCCGGGCGTACCCGCCGTCTTGCCGCCGCTGGCCAAGGACGATGCCGCCCGCCGCGCGAACCGGCTCGACCTGGCACGCTGGCTCGTGTCGCCCGAGCATCCGCTCACTGCCCGTGTGGCGGCCAACCGGCTGTGGCAACAGATGTTCGGCGTAGGGCTGGTCAAGACGAGCTACGATTTCGGCTCGCAAGGCGAGCTGCCTTCGCACCCGGAGCTACTCGATTGGTTGGCGGTTTGGTATCGGGAGAACGGTTGGGACACCAAGGCCCTGCTGCGGCTGATGGTTACCTCGGCCACCTTCCGGCAATCGTCGCACGTGACGTCGGAGCTGTGGAAGCGAGATCCCGAGAACCGGCTCTATGCTCGCGGCCCGCGACTGCGGCTCGACGCGGAGCAATTGCGCGACAACGCCTTGTTTGTCAGCGGCTTGCTGAACCCGGCGATGGGCGGCAAAGGCGCGAGACCCTACCAGCCGCCCAACATTTGGGAGCCCGTCGGCTTTGTCGGCTCAAACACGTCGCGTTACGAGCAGGACCATGGCGCGGCCTTATATCGGCGCAGCCTCTACACTTTTTTCAAGCGGACGGCCCCACCGCCCTTCATGGCCAACTTCGACGCACCCAACCGCGAATCGTTTTGCACTCGCCGCGAGCGCACCGACACGCCGCTGCAAGCCTTGCAGTTGATGAACGACGTGCAGCACTTTGAAGCGGCCCGTGCCCTGGCCGAGCGCATCCTGGCCGAAGGCAGCGGAACGGCTGCGGAGCGCATCGCTTATGGCTACCGGCTGGTCTTGTCGCGGCGGCCGGCTGCCGACGAGCTAGCCGTGGTCGAAGACCTGCTTCGCAAAGAGCTGACTCGCTATCAGCAGAATGCCGAAGCCGCCAGGCAGGCGGTCCGCAACGGCGAGTCGACACCGAAAGCAGGCTTGGCCGAGCCCGAGTTGGCCGCTTACACGCTGGTGGCGAATTTGCTGCTCAATTTGGATGAAACGTTAACCAGGAATTGACGACCTGGGAGAAGCTATGACTCGAAATGCAACGGCTGGCGAACCGCGGCGTCTGGCAATGGCATACACGCGCTCCATTTTCAAGAATAAGCTCGAAGAACAGCTCGGAGGGGCGTTGGGCGAGTTCTACAAAGCGGAGTGCGCAAAGGCGAATGGGTTGACCAAGTGGGTCGATCATTGGGCGAACGAAGCAAACCGACTGCTCTCGTACCTGGCGACGCAAGTCTACTTCCATCCCATTCGTGGGTTCAAAGACCGTCGCAAGGCCTTGGCAGAGGCGATCGCTGAATTGCGGGACGTCGACTCAAGTTATCGGACTTATGCCATGAACATGGTTGTCAAAGACTATGCCATCAAGAAGCTCAAGCATGCTGTTCCCGCCGAAGCGAGCGACCGATTTTATGCGTTAGTTGAAGAGCATATTCGTAGCGCCGAGCAGATCCCGCCGCTCGAAGACGAATGACAAAAACATTACTGACAAAAAGATTACCGACAGAAAGATGGCTGCACATGGGCCCGCGGTTAGGGGCGCCATCGTCCTCTCGTAATTTTTTTGTCTGTAATGTTTTTGTCATCTCCTGTAATGTTTTCGTCGGTATGCACTCCGCAGATGCAAGCGAGCGTCCGCGGGGGCCCTTGGCCGCCGGTTAAACGACTTAAGGAACTTAAAGCAAACATGAACCCGCTTGACGAACAAACCCTCTTCCAAACCCGCCGAAACTTTTTTGGCGATGCCGGCCTGCGTCTCGGCGGTGTCGCGATGGCGATGTTGCTGGGCGAATCGGCCGATAAATCGGCCCGCGCGGCGACGGCCGACCGCCCATTCCCCGCGCTCGACGGTCTGCCGCACTTCCAGCCCAAGGCCAAGTCGCTGATCTACCTGCACATGAACGGCGGCCCTGCTCAGATGGACCTCTGGGATTATAAGCCGGGCTTGCAGGAGTTTTTCGACAAAGATCTGCCCGAAAGCGTGCGCAACGGCCAGCGCTTGAGCACGATGACGAGCGGGCAGGCGCGCTTCCCGGTGGCGCCGTCGAAGTTCAAGTTCGCCCAGCACGGCCAATGCGGCACCTGGGTCAGCGAGTTGTTGCCGCACACGGCGAAGATCGTCGACGAAATCTCGCTGGTGCGCAGCGTTCACACCAATGCCATCAATCACGACCCGGCCTGCACGTTTGTGATGACCGGCAGCGAAGTGCCCGGCAAGCCGAGCCTCGGTTCGTGGCTGGCTTACGGCCTGGGGAGCGAATCGAGCGACCTGCCGGCCTTTGTCGTTTTTACGCCGACCTTTCCTGCGTCGGGCAACGGGCAGGCCCTCTTCACGCGCATGTGGAGCAGCGGCTTCTTGCCGTCGCGCTTCAACGGCGTGGCGTTGCGGGGTCAGGGCGATCCGGTGCTCTACGTGCAGAACCCGTCCGGCGTCGACGCCGGCGACCGCCGCAACATGCTCGACGCGCTGGCCAGGCTCAATCAGCGGGAGTTCGAACGAATTGGCGATCCGGAGATCCAGACGCGCATCGCCCAGTATGAGCTCGCCTATCGGATGCAGATGTCGGTGCCGGAGCTGACCGATTTTGCTTCCGAGCCGCCGCACATTCTGGAATCCTATGGGCCCGATGTCGGCAAGCAGGGAACGTACGCTTACAACTGCCTGCTGGCCCGCCGCCTGGCCGAGCGGGGCGTCCGCTTCATCCAGCTCTTTCACCAGGGTTGGGACCAGCACAACAATCTGCCCAAGCAGATTCGCAT
>DASSFG010000600.1:0-4863 GCA_035694685.1 Pirellulales bacterium | reverse complement strand
GCGTTTCGGCGTCCGCCAATTGATCGCTGGTGGCGAACACCAGCACTTCGCGCAGCTCGCCAATGAATCCCGATTGCAGCAGCTCCAGCACCACGCGGTGAGCCCGCAAACCAAAAGGGCTGGGCACCACTTGGCAGACCAGCTCGCGGCGCTTGCCGCTGGCGCTCAGCATCTGGTGTGCCTCGGCGGCGTTCATGGCCATCCGCGCCTCGGTAAGCACGTGCTTGCCGGCTTCGAGTGCGGCCAAGGTGATGGGGCAGTGCAGATACGGCCAGGTGCCGATCACCACGGCGTCGATCTCGCGATCGGCCACCAGATCTTGCCAATGCTCGAATGTCTTGACGATGCCAAACTCGCGGGCCGCCGCCGCCGTCGACTCCGGCCGGCGATTGCAAACCGCCACGACCTCCACGTCACCACACGCGCGCAGGCCGGGCACGTGCCTCAGTCGGGCATTGCCACCCAGTCCGATGATGCCCACGCGAATGATATTCTTGGCCATGGCGACGACGGAGCTTGCGTTCTGGCGATTTGAACCTCCGCGTATTTTAGAATGCCCCCGGCGATTCAGCCATTGCCCGAGCTGCTTAGTGGATAGCGAGTGGACGGGTTTTGCCGAAGTCATCAGACCGATTGAATTGCGCGAGCGGCTGGTCGAGCAGTTGCAAGCGGCTTGCGGATGAAAGGCCAGCCCTCGCGGTGTTGATTCGGCTCGACAAATCCAAAAGCGGCCGAGCCGCATTCAAGCCGAAAGCACGAGCGGAATGTTGCCGTGGCATCTTTCTCCTGTTAAGTTAAGCTCCATGGCTTATCAGCTTTCGCCCCAATCGGAACAATTCCTCGCCAGTGTTGTGGCGGGGGGCCAATTTGTCTCGAAGGAAGCTGCGCTCGAAGCAGCCGTCGCTGCGCTGCGGGAAAAAAATGGACCTCCTCCTGTGCCGCAGGAACACGTGGAATTGGTTGAAGAGGCAATCGTCGCAGCACAGGCGGGCCGATTGCGTGAGTTGACGGCTACCGACTGGTCGCGGTTGCGCGAGTTTGCCCAGCAAGCGGCCGCACAAAATCCTTCGGACACCCGGGTGCTGCGCCCAGCGACCACACATCGTGTAGAATAAGTTGCGCTCAAAAAACCTTGTTGGGGAACGTTTCAGCCCTTCGGATGTGATCGTGCGCGCGGTTGGCGAGCGAATTCGCGCACGACAACTCTACCCTTTACCTCGGTGATCGCAATGACCATCCAACGCTGCCTTGCCTTTTGCGCCCTTGTCGCTCTTTCAGACCCAATGGCTCTCGCCGCCGATCTGCCGGCGCAGCCGTCTGAAGCGCTGCCGCTTGTGCGGCAGGTGGAGTTGCAGCCGCTTAAGGCGCAGGTGAAACGAGTGGCGCAAGCTTTGGAACTGCTCGGCAGTCCACTCGAAGCGAAGCAACAAGCGGCACTCACGGCCGCGATCGACGACGTTGAGCCGGCCTCGGCCGTGGCAATTCAGCAGGTGCTCGATCCACTTTGCCTGGTGGGCGTCAATATTAATGCCGAAAGCCGCGTGAAAGTCTCCGTCGGACCGGCACAGAAAGAGCTGCTGCAGAACGGTTGGCGCGTGTTTCTCGTCAAGGTCCACAATGAAGCCGGCGTCACCGCCGCCTTGCGTGTTGCCAGCCCGAACGCGGCGCCACAGGTCGTGCGATCGTCGGGCAAGCCAAACGCCGCGGCGGCTATCTCGCCTGCCGAGTTGGCTGACCGTTGGCTCGATCTGGCCCTATTCAACCAGCAACCGCTCGACGCCAAGCTTTCCGGACTGCCGCTTGAATACCGCGTAATCGAGCTTTACAGCCGCGATGCCGGCAAGCGCGAAGCGAAGCTGACCTTCGACGTCGGTCAGGGCACGCAAGATCTCGGCTTTCGCAACGAAGTCAATCTCTTGTTCGATTGTCGTCCGGCGGTGAAAGTGACGTTGGAGGTGCTCGACGAGGAAGGCCGTCCGACGACAGGGCAATTCGTGTTTCGCGATCGCCGCGGGCGTGTGTATCCCTCGCGGGCAAGAAGGCTGGCGCCCGACTTTTTCTTTCACGACCAGGTCTATCGGGCCAATGGCGAAGAAGTGCTCTTGCCGCCCGGCGAATTCGAGGTCGCCTTTACGCGCGGTCCGGAGTATCGCGTGCTCAAGCGAACGATCACCGTGCCCCACGCACCGAAACATCGCGAACAGTTCCGGCTCGCGCGTTGGATCAAGCTGGCTGACTTGGGCTGGTATTCGGGCGACCATCACGTACACAGCGCCGGCTGCGCTCATTACGAGGCGCCGACCGAGGGCGTCACCCCCGCCGACATGATTCGGCATATCGTCGGCGAGGATCTCAACGTGGGCTGCGTGCTTTCCTGGGGACCGTGCTGGTATCACCAAAAACAGTTCTTCGAGGGCGGCGTCAGCCAGCTTTCGACTCCGCAGAACCTGATGCGTTATGACGTTGAGGTATCGGGCTTTCCCAGCTCGCACTGCGGGCATCTCTGCCTGCTGCGGTTGACGGAGGACGATTATCCGAGCACGACCAAGATCGAGGAGTGGCCAAGCTGGGACTTGCCGATTTTGCGCTGGGGCAAAGAACAGGGGGGCGTGGTCGGCTTTTCGCACAGCGGCTGGGGTTTGCAGGTGCCCGCCCAGACGCTTCCCACCTACGACATGCCCAAGTTCGACGGTATTGGCGCGAACGAATACGTCGTCGACGTCGTACACGGCGTTTGCGATTTCATCTCGGCGGTCGATACGCCGATCATTTGGGAGCTGAATATCTGGTATCACACTTTGAACTGCGGCTTTACGGCCCGCATTAGCGGCGAGACGGATTTCCCCTGCATCTACGGCGAGCGGGTCGGCCTGGGCCGCTCCTACGTCAAGCTGCATGACCAACCGGGCAAGTCGTTGAACTATGACGACTGGGTAAGGGGCATTCGCGATGGCCGCAGTTACGTGGGCGACGGATTGAGCCACCTCGTTGATTTCCGCGTCGGCGACGGCGAGCACGCCCTGGGTGTCGGCGACCCGGGTGAAGACGGGCGGACGAGCGTGCTGGCCACGAAACAGGGCCGCCCGCTCAAGGTTTCTGCCCGTGTGGCGGCGTTTCTCGACGCGGCGCCGAATGAAGTCATTCGCAAAACGCCGCTCGATCAGAAGCCGTATTGGCATTTAGAGCGGGCACGGATTGGCGACTCGCGTCGCGTGCCGGTCGAGTTGATCGTCAATGGCGAGTCAGTGGAAAAGCGCGAGATCGATGCCGACGGCGAGCTCCGCGAGATCGAGTTCAGCTACGAGCCCAAGGGATCTTGTTGGCTGGCCCTGCGCATCTTCGCCAGCTCGCACACCAATCCAATATTCGTCGAAGTCGACGGCGCCCCGATCCGCGCGAGCAAGAAAAGCGCCAAATGGTGTCTCGACGCGGTCGACGTTTGCTGGAAGCAGAAATCGCCCCTCATCCGCCCCGACGAACGTCAGGCCGCGGAACAGGCCTTTGAAGCGGCCCGCCAGGCCTATCGAAAGATCTTGCAGGAGGGCGACGTACCATAAGGTCTTCGGGCATGCGGGTTCGTTAAGCGAGACGTTCCATGACCGCAGAACGTGTTTGTCGAGACTGCCGGCCAGAGCTACGCAATGTTGATCGCTTGTTCGATGACATCGCAGGCGGTTTCCAGTCCCCGTCTCTGCTCCATCTTATCCGCTATCTCGTCGCAGCGACGGGCCACGTCGCGCGACGCTAACAATCGCTGCAATATCCCGGCGACGCGAGCAGCCTGAAACCGCTTTGGTGGAATGGCCATACCGGCACCAAGCCGTTGAAGCCGGGCGGCATTGTCGGGCTGGTCGAAGCTCATCGGCATCACGAGCTGCGGTACGCCAGCCGCAAAGCCTTGCGATAGCGTGCCGATCCCGCCGTGGTGAACTAGCGCCGCGGCTCTCGGTAAGAGCTGACTGAACGGAGCGTAAGGGAAGTGACGCACGCCCGATGGCAGATGCCCCGGCACTTGCTCGGCAAACCGCGTGAGCAGAATGCCGCGGCGGCCGAGCAACATGCAAGCCTCCGCCGCCGCTGAAAAAAATTCCCTGCCATGCAACATCGCCGAGCCCGGCGTGAACACGAGCGGCGGCTCGCCGGAATCCAGGAATGTCAGCAGTTGGTCGTCGAGCGGGCTCACATCGCGCTCATCGTAAAGCGGAAAATCGGCGAGCACTGTTTGCTCCGGCCAGTCGGGCTGCGGCTCGCCAAACCAGTCAGGAAACAGCCCTAACACTCGCTCAGGCGAATGATGCCAATGTGCCAGGATGCCGCGCACGGGCCCTAAGCCGATGGATGCTCGAAACTCGTTCAACGGCCCACGTATCAGCCGCTCGATGACCAGCGTGTCGGCCAACCAGTATTGCGAACGCTTAAGCGGAGCGGGCAGCCAGTGCGGCAAATACATGCCCGGCAATACCGGGTTGTGGTAGTCACTGCGGAAGACGGAGGGCGACAGGTGCACGGTCACAAGCGGCAGCCCAAGCTTTTCTTGCGCGCAGCGGGCGCCGAATGCCAACGTCGAAGCCACGACCACGGTTTCGCCTGAAGCATAGCGGTCGGCGATTGCCCGATAGATGGGCTCAAAAGTGGGTAGCACGCCTCCCCGGAAGCACTCGATGAAACCGCGGAAGCGATGCCACGCGAGCGGGTTCTTGAGCAACGCCAAGAACTCGTCGCTGTTGAAGATGGGCGCAAAGTCAAAGCCCACGTTTTTCGCCAGTTGCTCGAAGTAGCCTGCGGCGACCAAGGTGATCTTGTAGCCACGCCGCGCCAACGCCAGCCCGATGCCCACAAACGGATGAACATCGCCCGCACTAC
>DASSFG010000599.1:0-4295 GCA_035694685.1 Pirellulales bacterium | reverse complement strand
GCTTCGCTATGAGGATCTTCAAAGGCGAAAATGTGGGTAACGATGAGGGCGCAAGCCCACGGTACCGAGGCGGCAGATCAGGCAAGCCGCGGAGCGGCGATAGAGGTAGCGCACCACGCGCTCTGTCGCCGCTACGCGGCTGCGCCGATCGCGGCGTTACTCCCGTGGGCTTGCGCCCACGGCTAAACTCTATCGTCCCTACGGGACTGGAGAACGCAACGGCACCGCCCCGGCGTCGGACTTGTATAGAACAACGAGGGCGGACGACCCAGGCTGCAGCATTTCGCCGCGACGCGGTTATCAAACCACCCTCTGCGAACTCGGTTCGGCTTCAACCCTGGCCGCCCACTCGCTCGTCGAGCTCCAGCACGCGCAGTTCGAGTTGCTTCAGCTCTTTTAAAATCTCCACGCGGCTGCGGTTGATGAAGTGCTTCAGCAACTCCAGTCCGCCGTAGAACAACACCGAGCCCATCGAGACGAGCCCCACAATCCACACTCGTTCCGGCGTCGGGTGGTAAAAGCCGCTGATGAGCAGATAGGCGGTGAAAATCGCCACTCCGTACAACCAGAGGACCACGATCCAGCGTTTTTCTCTGCGCAGCCCGCGTTCATTTTCTTCGATCATGTTTGTCATCTCCTTTCGATAATGATTGAGCCGGTCCGTCTCGGGCGATAGTTGCCCGAGCAAACCTTGGCGAAATTCCTGGTCATTCGTTTCCATAGCCACCTCGTTGGAGCGCTTCGCGCAAGGCGCGCTTGGCGTAATGTAGCCGCGATTTCACGGTTCCCGGCGGACAATCGAGCACCGACGCGATGTCTGCAATCGACATGTCTTCCAAGAACTGCAGCACGAGCACCTCGCGGTGCGCCAACTCCAGCTCGTCCAGTGCGCGGTGGACCGCGGCCGCGTCCTCGCGTCCGAATTCGGGAGGTGAAGCCGCCTCGTCGAGCATTTCCGACTTGACTTCCTCCAGGCGACGGCGAGCACGTTCCTGCCGCACACGGTCAATGGCGAGTCCATAGGCCATTCGGTACAGCCAGGCGCGTAGTGAGCCCGGCTGCGTCAAACTCTTGATTTGACGAAAGGCCCGCAGCCAAACTTCCTGCATCACGTCGAGTGCCTGGTTTTCGTCTCGCAGCAGCTTGGCAACGTAATAGAGCAACGGTTGCTCCATTTCTTGCACGAGCTCCTCGAACGCGGCCTGCTCGCCCAATTGGCAGCGAAGGGCCAACCATTCGTCTCGTGCTCGTCGTACCGCAGCATCCATAACTATCTTTTAGTCGAAGCTGCGGCCGTGGCGGTTCAATTGGCGGAAAAGAATTCATCGCCGATTAAAGAAAGTGGCTCTGCCACGAGCAAAAGCGGCGATGAATCGCCGCACTCCAAAGAGCTCAGCGGCGACAACCGCAAGCGGCCGGCGGTACGACAATGCGGACGGCTTGGGGTATGACGTCGATGGTCACTGGCGCAAACTCGGCCGCTTCGCCGTCGATCTCCAGAGGGACCGGCTCGGCGGCGCCCAGCACGACGCGTTTGGCCCGGCCGAAACGAACGTCGTGGCGATGACGATGCTGTTTCAACCACACGCTCAGAGCATAGCGAGCGAGTAGAAGGTTGCCGGGTCGTTCAAAAACCACCCAATCGAGCAAACCGTCGTGCGGATCGGCGTCAAACGCTAAGGGCAGCTTATTGGCGTACTGCGGCATGTTGAATACCATGCACAGCGCCCCGCGCAGCTTTTGCCCGTCGGCCTCGATGTCCATCAGCGGATAGCGATATCGCAGGGCAGACATGAGGATGGGCGTCGCATAACTCACGCTGCGCACGCGACGCAGCTTGTCGCTTTGCTGCCGCCAGCGGGCCAGACGATGCGCGGCTTCGCCGTCGAAACCGGCGCTGGCCACGATGGCGAACAAGCGGTCGCCTGCCCGGCCCAGATCGACCGCCTGCGTTTGCCCGGCCTCGATCACGTCGGCGGCGTGCTGCGGGTCCGGGCAGCAGCCGAATTGCCGCGAGAAGAGGTTTTCATTTCCCAAGGGGAACATGAATACCGGCAAGTGGCGCTGCAAGTTGAAGACGCGGTTCAGCGTGCCGTCGCCGCCCGCCGCCACCACGCACCGATAGCGCTCGTCGGCGGCTGGATCGGTGGTGATCTCAACGAATTCGCCGAGATCCCAGACAATACGGCAATCGAGGTCTCGCTTGCGCAAGGCGGCGGCCAACCCTTCCACGCAGCCACGGTTTTCCTTGGCCCCGCTGAAGGGGTTTGCCACGATCAGGATCTCTCGCGGCAAGTTGTGTGTGTCGTGCGTCACGCCGTTCATTATAGCACGGCGGTGACCGCCTATTTGGTCAATCGCAGGGCGAAGCGCAAGGTGGGGAGATCCGCCTTGCGCTCGCCGCTGGTCAGTCGGGGCTTGATCTGCACGATGCGGCGAATGGGGCTGGCGGAGGCTCCTGCGCCCGCCGTGAGCTTCAGTTCGAAGTGCTCGACGCCCCGTTCAATGTTCGTTGCGGCGGCGGTGACTCCCTTGGGCAAACCAGAAAGGACGAGCTCAATCGGGGTTGGATCCGCCACGTTGCGGCGGACGTTCACTTCCACGACCGCACTGCTGCCTACCGCGAGATCGAGCTGTTGTTGCTTGAGCTCCAGCGTGGCCAACGGCAAGACTTCGAAGTCGAGGGGGAACAGCGCAACGACCGGTTCCTGCTTGCCGTCCACGCGCATGGTGGCTTCGACGACAAGTCGGTGTATACCCGGCGTCAGATCGGCGCCGGCGACCACCTCGACTGCGGCGTCGTTCTGCTCAGGGGCGATATCAGCGGCCGGAGCTGTCAGGTCGGCCGGCAAATTGGCAAATTTGACTTCGATCTTGCCCGCATAGCCCTCGCGGCGCTGTGCCGCGAGCTGCACCTTCGCTTTGCCGCCAGGCACCAGTTGTCCGACGAACGAAGCCTGAATCGCCAGCTCGGCCCCGCGCACGCCAATGGCCACGGCCACTTCGCTCAAACTTCGCTGCAGCCCACCATTGACGGGCAAAGCCGAAAAGACCACCGGCTGCATCGCTAGCCGCCGTCTTTCGGGGGCGGCTCCTTCCGCCGGCGCGAGGCCGATAACGCGCACCATACCCGCCGTGCTCGCCGCGGCAAAATCGGCGGTGAGTGTGACGGTGGTTTCGTTCTGTCCGCCGGCGATGGAGGCGCTCGCGGCGTGCACGCCTTCCGGCAAGCCTTCGAGGCTTAGCTCGATCGGGCCGTTGTAACCGTTGCGAAAAGCGCGCACCACGAAGCTGCCGGCGCCGCCCCGATCGAGGCTCAGCGATCCACTGCCAATGCCGCTGTAAGTGGCCTGCACGGGGCCACCCGGGCGTTGCGGTTGCTGGCTGCGAGCGGCCGACACGTCGGCCGGCTGCACCATAAGGTCGAAATCGGACTCGGCCGGCGCCAGGTCCAGGCGATAGCCATACTCGGGCCCGCCATTGCCGAAGCGGTCTTCAACGGCCACCAGGTAGTCTCCTTCGACCGTCGCGGTGAACTCTCCCAGAGGATCGTCGACCGGCGGTGTTTCGATCACGCGCACAATCGGAGCTTCGCGCGGCGTCGGCTGGCGATCGTCGAGCGAGAGCAATTCTTTGCCCGTAGCGTCACTGATGGTGACGACCGCATCGACCGGGCTGCCAAGCTGCTGGGCCGCCACCCGCAGCGTAATTTTAGTACCGGCCGCCGCATGAAAACGATAAAGATCGCGATCGCCTGGCCGGTCGATTCGGCCGTGCAGGCTGATCGGCAGGTTTTGCGGTTGTGCTTGCGAGGGCTCGTCGTTCGGCTCTGCTTCGAGCGCCTCGGGCAGATCGCCCGCCGCGAACCAGGCCGGGGCAGTCAGCAAATCATCGGCAAGAGGCACTTGCAAGCGCGTGATCTGCCAGAGTGGACTTTGGGTAAGATCGACCTCGTACACGAGCGGCTGTTCCAAGCTCCCGCCGGTGAAAGTGACGGGCGTTTTCGAACCACGCTTTCCGCCCAACGGAAACATGGCGGTGGCGAAAGGAATTGTGCCCACGCGCAACTGGTAGACGGCAAAGTCGGCTCCCGTGTAGGTCAGGTCGCGCAGCCGCAAAAAGTAACTACCCGACTCGCGAAAGGTGTAAATTAGCCGGTTGTCGGGCGCGATGTCGCGCGACGCCGTCATCTGCTGCGCCAGTTCATGGCCGGAGGAATTGAAGAGCGTGATCACCGGCCGTAAAGCCGAACCGAGTCGTTGCGCCAAGACGTCGAACACAATCCGCTGGCCGGC
>DASSFG010000598.1:0-3437 GCA_035694685.1 Pirellulales bacterium | reverse complement strand
GGCGGAAAGGTCATCTCGGCGTCGAGACCTAAGGGCGTGCCCGGCTGGTCGGTACTGTAGGCAAAAACGGTCTGTGATTGGGCATCGATGACGTACACCAAATCGACGCCGGCGTTGAGATATTCACTTACTTTTTCAAGGATCTTCGGCCAGCGATCGGTTGGGGACCGCACTTCGACCGCGACTTCGGGCGCGACGTTGGCGTACCCTGCCGGGTCATTGCCCTTGGGGATTCGAGAATAACTGTAAAAGGAAATGTCGGGACCACGGACCGAGTCCGGATCTCGTTCGGTGACGAGCCCGGAGTCATTACACAAGAGGTGCCCCAGGTCGTGCTGCTGGACATAGTATCCCAAGGGTACGGCCACACGGCCGCAGAGCTTGCCGTGCCGGAAATTGGGAATGTTCATTGGTACAATTCTTCCGCGCACGAGCTCCGTTGGACAACCATTATCCGGAAGTCGCAGGTACTCTTCAGCAGTGAGCAACGAATCTGTGGTAGCCATAACGACAGCTTACTTCATTTGGCAACGGAAAATCAACTTTGCGTACGAATGAGCGGTGAAGCCGGGACGATCAGGAAGATGGATTGCGTATTAACTGCTCGCCTATCTCGCCACTCCATTCAACATCGCAATCAACCCTAACACACCCATGGCCGTTCGATTCGACAAATTCACCATCAAAGCCCAGGAAGCTGTGCAGCGCGCACAAGAGCTTGCGGCTGATCGACGCAACCCGCAACTTGAAGCGATTCATCTGCTGGCCGCTCTGGCGGGCGACGAAGAAGGCGTCTTTAATGCCGTGATCGCGAAGATCGGCGCCAACCGGCAACAACTCGACCGGATCGTGCAGGCGGAACTGGGCCATCTGCCGAGCACCAGTAGCGGGTCGCAACCACAGCCGGCCAGCAGCCTGATGCAGGTCTTTGACGCTGCTCATCGCGAAGCCGATACGATGAAGGATGACTTCGTCTCGGTCGAGCACTTGCTCTTGGCGCTGACCAAGGTCGATACCAAGGCCCGCCAGGTGCTCAAGCTCAATGCCATTGGCGAGAAAGAGGTCTTGCAAGCGTTGCAGGCCGTGCGCGGCAGCGCCCGAGTGGAAGATCAGAACCCCGAGGCCAAGTACCAGGCGCTGGAAAAATACGGCATCGACCTGGTCGAACGCGCACGGCAAGGCAAACTCGATCCGGTCATCGGCCGCGATCAGGAGATACGCCGAGTCATTCAAGTGCTGTCGCGGCGCACTAAGAACAACCCGGTGCTGATCGGCGAGCCGGGCGTCGGCAAAACGGCCATCGTCGAAGGCCTCGCCTTGCGCATCGTGCAGGGCGACGTGCCCGAAACGCTCAAAAACAGGCGCGTCGTCGCGCTCGACATGGGCGCGCTGATCGCCGGCACCAAGTTCCGCGGCGAGTTCGAGGAACGGCTGAAAGCAGTGCTTAAAGAAGTGCAAGCGGCCGGTGGGCAGATTGTGCTCTTCATTGACGAACTGCACACGGTCATCGGCGCCGGGGCCGCCGAGGGCGCAGCCGACGCCGCCAACCTGCTCAAGCCGGCGCTGGCGCGCGGCGAATTGCGGTGCGTCGGCGCCACCACGCTCGACGAATACCGTAAGCACATCGAGAAAGACGCGGCGCTCGAACGCCGCTTCCAGCCGGTTTACGTCGGCGAACCCAACGTCGAAGACACGATCGCCATCCTCCGTGGGTTGAAAGGCCGTTACGAGGCCCACCACAAAGGCGTGAAAATTCGCGATTCGGCGCTGGTGGCCGCCGCCAACCTTTCGCATCGTTACATCACCGACCGTTTCTTGCCCGACAAGGCGATCGACCTGGTCGACGAAGCCGCCAGTCGGCTGGCGATGGAGCTGCAAAGCGTGCCGTCGGAGATCGACGAAGTGCAGCGACGGATCACGCAGCTAGAGCTCGCTGCCCGACAATTGGCCGAAGAAACCGAAGAGCACGCCGTCGAGCGTCGAGCGGAAATTGAAGAAGAAATGCAGGAGCTGAAGCGCAAACTGGCCAGCCTGCGCGAACAATGGGAAGCTGAAAAGATGGGCCTGGGCGACGTGGAGCAGACCCGCAATCAGCTCGACAAGGTCGACCTGGAGTTCCAGCAGCTCGGCTCGCAGATCAAAGAGAAGCAGGCGGCCGGCATGCCCATTGAAGAGTCAACCTACCAACGGCTCTACCAGCTCGACGTCGAGCGCAAGAAGCTGAACAAGCATTTAGAGGAACTGGCGCCCGCCGAGCAGCGCGACGGTCGCGAAGCGGCAACGACCGGGCGCCGGCTACTGCGCCGAGAAGTCGGGCCGGAAGAAATCGCCGAAATCGTCAGCGCTTGGACCGGCATCCCAGTCAACCGCATGATGGAGACCGAGCGGGCCAAGCTGCTAGTGCTCGAAGAACGCTTGCACCAACGCGTGGTTGGGCAAGACGAGGCTGTCGAAGCGGTGTCGAACGCCGTCCGCCGCAGCCGTTCGGGCTTGCAAGACCCCAACCGCCCCATCGGATCGTTCATCTTCCTCGGGCCGACGGGCGTCGGCAAAACCGAGTTGTGCAAAGCCCTCGCTCAAGTGCTCTTCGACGACGAAAACGCCATGGTCCGTCTCGACATGAGCGAATTCATGGAGCGACACACCGTCAGCCGCTTGATCGGCGCCCCGCCCGGCTATGTCGGTTATGAAGAAGGCGGCCGGCTCACCGAGGCCGTCCGCCGTCGGCCATATTCTGTGGTGCTCTTGGACGAAATCGAAAAAGCCCATCGCGACGTGTTTAACATCCTCTTGCAGGTGCTGGACGACGGGCGGCTGAGCGACAGTCACGGCCACACGGTCGACTTCACGAACACAATCATCGTGATGACCTCGAACATCGGCAGCCAGATGATCCAGGAAATCACGCGCACGGGCGGCAGCAAGGAGGAAATCGACGACGCGGTGAAAAATGCCTTGCAAGCAAACTTCTTGCCCGAGTTTTTGAACCGCATCGACGAAGTGATCGTCTTCCATCCACTCGATCGCAAACATTTGCACCGCATCGTGCAGCTTCAGGTCGTCCGTTTGCAGCAGCAGCTTGCCCAGCACGACATCCAGTTGGAAGTGACCGATGCGGCTCTCGATGAGATCGCCAGGCTCGGCTACGACCCGACCTACGGCGCCCGTCCGCTGAAGCGTGTCATCCAGCAGCAGATTCAGAACCCTCTCGCCACCGAGCTTCTCAAAGGCACCCTCAGCCCCGAAACCGGTATCCGCGTGGATTATCGTTCAAGTGAATTCACGTTTGAGCGGATTGAAGAACCGGTCGTGGCGGGTTAGCTCAGCTTGTCGACTCACGGCACGAAAACGACACCCATGCGGCACCGCTCCAATCGCACCCGCACAATCTTGATCAGCGTGAGGCCCAGCGAGGGGCACTGGTCGGCGAAAACTCC
>DASSFG010000597.1:0-3282 GCA_035694685.1 Pirellulales bacterium | reverse complement strand
CGTGGCGTTCCGTGAACCACCAATTGACGATCCACCAGTGCGCGACGGAACGCCACGGAGTGCGTTCCCTACAGACGCCAACCCGAACATCTAGCTTTGACAAAGCACTAGTCGTCGTCTTCCCACTCCAGGCGAAGCCTTAAGTCCGCTGTGGCAGACTTCGCAAGTTTGGTTACCGACGAGAGCGACTCGTCGGTAGCCAGGCCCACGGCAATCAGTCTGCGGCCCTGCTCACGGCAGATGAGCCGCGATACGTCGCTGGCTTGGCGGCTTTCGCGATGCGAGCTCGCCGGCGGCACCAGCCAGGTGGCGTTCACATCAGGCAGGTTCGCCAACTGCTGGCGAACGTCTTCGGCAGCCTGACCGAGTTTGTCGAGGTTGTCGCCATACACTTTAACGACCGTTTGACCGGAACGGTTCGACCACCATCGCCACCATTCACCGGGCGGCGCCGACGTCGTGCGCCAGTTCGCTCCCGGTAGTTGACGATCGACCCGGCGCCGCACTGCGGCTTGCAATTCGGCGAATGTCCGCCGACGGCCGTATTCAGGCGCCGCGGGCCAGTGGCCATCGGGACCGCAGATCATGCGCACGTCGATGCCGCCAGGCCGCTCCGGCCGCTCGCCGCCAATTGGGCCTACCTGCGTCACGATCCGTTCCAGCTCGCCAAACGTTTGCAACGTCGTGCGAAGCTCGCGCAGTCGAACTGGTACCTCGTCGGCCGGCAAATCGGCGGGCAACTCGCCTTGCAGCCAGAAAGTCTGCCCAGAGGCCGCACCGTCGACTTGGTCGCAGTCGTAGTGCAAGCGTATCTGCGAGGGGAGCGTCTCGCCGTCGTTGACCAACTGTTCGAGTATTTGGCGCACCACGGGGTGGTCCGTCGCTGCTTCGAAGTCATCCACCCAAACAGTCCCCTCCACTACGTCGTCGGCGTCGTGCCAACGTTCGCCTATCAGCCAGCTCTCTCCGGCGAATCCCTTTTGAGAAGCCGCATCGCTCGGAGTTGCATCAGTAGTTCGAGGCAACGTCGGTCCAGCTAAACCGACTTCAACTACCGCCGGCAGCTCTAATAGTCGCTGCCGAACCAGAGAGCCAAGCTCAATCATTTCCTGCGAGTGATCGCCTGCGCCGCGCGGATCGATGATCGTGAATCGCAACAGCTCGCGGGCATTGGAGAGAGGTGAAAATGCAGGCACAACGCCAGGCGGCAGGTCATCGGCCAATTGCAACCGCTCGATCGCGTTTCGCTGGGCTTCAGTTGAATCGGCCGTGCGGTCGAATTCCAGCGCTACGTATCCGCGGCCGCTTGTCGCGAGGCTGCGCAAGTTTTTCAGATGCGGCATGCCCGCAAAGGCGATTTCCAAGGGAATAACGACGGTTCGTTCCACGTCGAAGGCGTCTTTTTCCGGGCACGTGACAACAAGTTCGAGCCTTGGGGCCGGCAGCAAAAGCTTCTCTACAATCGGCGCGGTCGCCACCAACACCGCCGCAACGATGATGAAGCAAAACACGCCGCCAAGCCCGACCAGCAGCCATACGATCTGTTTTTGCGACACGACTGCTTCCTCGTCTTCAAGTCCCCGAGCTAGCCCTTCGCCATGATGCGCGAGTCATTTAACCGGCGGCCATTTACTCGGGTTTTGCCGTGGTTTACCATAGCGCACCAGACCCCGACGACCGGCGGTCCGTTTTTAAACACCATGAGGAGCCCTCTCGTGCGCCGACCCTGCTCGATTTCCGCAATTGTAATGTTCACTGGCATCGTCTGCCTGCTTAGCGACGCTGGCGCCGCCGAATTTAATTACGACCAGGTCCATTCATCGATTTCGTTCAAAGCCCGGCATCTCGACATCAGTTGGATCCACGGACGCTTCAACGAGGCGGAAGGCAAATTCTCCATCGACAAAGACGACCCGGCCAAAAGCTGGTTTCAGCTTTCGATCAAGGCCGACAGCATCGACACCGCCAATAAGGCCCGCGACGAGCACCTGCGGCAACCCGACTACTTTGACACGAAGCAGTTTCCCACCATCGACTTCAAGAGCACCAGCGTCAAGCCCGTCAAAGGCGGTTACGAAGTGACCGGCAACTTTACCATGCACGGCAAAACCAAGAAAGTCGTGCTCGACATCACCGGCGGGAAAGAGATCGATTGGATGGGCAAAAACCATATCGGTTTCTCGACGGAGGTGACCCTCAAGCGCAGCGACTTCGACTTCGATAAGAGCCAGATCGGCTTGATCGGCGACGAAGCCCGCATCTACATCGACTTCGAAGGCGTACAGCAATAGCGGATGCCCGACCCGTTACGATGTCTGCTGGCAGTGGTTTTGACTGCCGGCGCCAGTGCCGTCGTGGCGCTGGCGCTGGGTCGATGGAAACTGCCGGTAGGCTGGGCCGAAGTCATCAGCCTTGCTGCCGGGTTGGCAGTCGGCAGCGTCGTGTTACGTTTGCCATTGGTATGGCCGCCCATAAACGGGCTGGGCCGACTGTTGACGATAGTCGTTCCCGCAGCACTTGTCGTCGAACTGATCGCGAGTTGGTCGTGGGCGCGCCGGCGCGCCTGGTGTTTAAGGTTTGTGCTGGCAATGGGGGCCGGGCCGGTGTTGCTGCGCGGATCGGTTTACCTTTCCGGTGTCTCACCTGAGTGGCCGCCCTGGCAGGCGGCGCTCGTGCTGACCTTGAGCGGGGTGCTGCTCTTCGCAGAGTGGGTATTGCTTACGAAATTGTCGCGGCGATCGGGCGGCATTTCCGTCTCGTTGTCCGTAGCGGCCGCCGTTCTATGCGGCGGCGTCGCGGTAATGTTTGCCGGATACGTCGCCGGTGGCCTGGCGGCATTGCCCCTTTCGGTAGCGCTCTGTGGCTGCGTCGTAATGAGTGGATGGCTCAACGGCGGCGACGATCTGTGTGAGGGCATCCTAACGATCGGCGTCGTCGGCTTATTTGGCTTGCTCTATGTGGGCCGTTTTTTTGGACAGCTCTCGACCGAGCGCGCGGTGGTCTTGTTCCTGGCGCCGTTGGCGGGCTGGCTGGTGGAACTGCCGCTTTTTCGCCGGCAATTAACCTGGCGCATTGCTCTTTGCCGCCTGGTACTGGTAGGCATTCCGCTCGCCATCGTCCTGTTGTTCGCCAAGCGCGACTTCGATCGCGACATGCGACCCTTGCTGGGCCGGAGCCACGACGCTACGACCCAAGTAAGTAGGGTGGGACCAGCGAGCTTGCGAGCGCCGGCCCACCGAGAAAGGCGTCAGGCATCAGGCATCAGGAAGAATCGCCTGACGC
>DASSFG010000596.1:0-2524 GCA_035694685.1 Pirellulales bacterium | reverse complement strand
GCATCGAGCGGTTTTGGAAAGAGCATCGCGAGCGCCTCTTTCCTTGGAATCCGCAAGGGCCGATGGTGGCCGGCATTGCTTCGGAGCGGTACGGCGCCATCATCGCGGTCTCGCAGCAGGACCTGCGCACGGAGGAAGGCTGCCGGCACGCGCTGCACGTTGATGAACTCGACCGCGACGTGTTGCGCGAACTTTATGGTGCGGAGCGAGCCATTTCGGGCATCGGCGAGCGGCGCTTTATTCACGGCATTTTAGGGAGCTTTACGCGGACGGCCGCATTTCGCATGAGTACGCAAACCCCTCGCATGGAGCCGGAACAGGTGATGGCGCAAGGCGTGATCGGACTGCATTACACGGCCGGGCCGGGCACGCCCGCCCGGCTGCTCCAGCTTGTCGGCGACGAGCCGGGGTGGCAAGTGTCGGACCTCGACCGACTCGTAGGCGCGGTGATGGCGCTGACGGTGGTGGCAGGCAAGCAAGCCTGGCCTTTACCAATTCAGTTGGCCGACCGAGAACTGAACTCGCTCGACGGTTTTCTGAAGCATTACCAGCACTGCCTGCACGAAGAGATGAAGAGCAAGCAGATCGAAGACGTATGGCTTTCGGAACTCGATGAGTTGAGTTGAAGCTCCTCGAAGAGTGCCGGCAGGCGTAACGCCGACACAGCAAGGCAGGCGGGACGCCTAAAACCACCAAACAGGAATTCGCTAATGAAACATCAAGTGCTGGGCAAACTGGTCGGCAACACGGGTGACTCAAGCAAGTTGACGATGGTGATGACTTCGTCGCTGGCCGGCCGCCGCGGCGAGTTCGTGCGCGTTGCGCATCAAGAACGGCCCGATGAACCGGCTTGCGACGTGCTGGGGCGAATCGTGAGCATTGCGCGAACCAATGCGTTGTATGACGCGGGGATGGGCAACTCGGTTACAGAACTGGAGCTGATGCCCGGTGCGCGCGTCACGGGCGAGAGCGTATTGGGCCGGATCGAGCTGGTGGGTTTCAACGATCCGGCAACCGGTCAGATTCGCATCCCGCGGCGGCCACTTGATCCAGGCGCAAAAGTGCAGACGGTCGATTACCACTTTCTCAGCAAGTTCTACGAATTCGACGAACAAACGGGCCTGCACATCGGCAACCTGGTGGGCTACGACCGCGGAGAGAATGTCGTGCCCGTGTTTCTCGATGTCAACCGCCTGGTCACCGAGCACCTGGCGGTGCTGGCGATGACCGGAGCGGGCAAGTCGTACACGGTGGGGCGGATCATCGAGCGGCTGGTCGCACTACACAACGGCAGCGTGGTAGTGTTTGACCCGCACGGCGAATATGGCCGGGCACTCGCGGGAGGCAAGCTGAATTTCAACACCGACGCGGACGCAATCGACGACCTGCGCGACGGGCGGCGAATTCCCGAAATCCAGCAGATGTTTCGCCGGCTGGCCGAAGCTGGGGCGGGCATCGCGGCTTTCACTCCACAGCACGCATCATTCCGGCACAAGTATGCAGCGGCAAATCGTGAACTCGCCCTGCAGTTCGACCATTTCGAAATGGACGACATCAGCGAAATCCTGCCGGGACTCACCGAGCCGCAGCAACGTGTACTTGACGTCGCAATTCGGTATTGGCGCTTGACGGATAAAACGGAGCCCCGCGACATCAACCGCTTGCGGCATCTGCTTGGCGACGGCCTTGAGGAACTAAAAGAGTGGGACCAACTGAGCCAAGCGGAGGCAACGGCCCTGAACGGCCGTAGCGCTGCCGTGGCATCGCTCAAGCTGGCCAGGGTGCTGGCCGAAGCCCAGGCGTTCTATTCGGCGGCGCTCTCGGGCCCGACCGACATTTATCAAATCGTGGGAAGGCCGTCGGATCGGAAGGGGCGCCTGGTGGTCGTCGATTTGCAGGGATTGAGCGATACGGCCAAGCAGATCGTAACGGCCCTGATTTCGAGCGAGATCCTGCAGGCGGCGTCGAGCAAGACCGATCCGATCCGCCCAGTGTTTCTCGTCTACGAAGAAGGCCACAACTTTGCGCCGGCGGGTGAGAGTGCCGTGAGTCATCGGATCATCAAGAAGATCGCCAGCGAGGGGCGTAAGTTTGGCGTCGGCTTTGCCGTGGTCAGCCAGCGCCCCTCGAAACTCGATCCGGATGTCACGTCGCAGTGCAACACGCTGATAACGATGCGGTTGAAGAACCCGGACGATCAGCGGTTCATAGCCAAGACGTCGGACATGGTCAGCCAGGCAGACCTCGACGAGTTGCCGAGCCTTTCGACGGGCGAGGCGCTGATTTTCGGCCGCTCGATCGCGGCACCGCTACTGGTAAAGATTGGGGCGAAGGCACTGGTGCATGGCGGTGAGTCGCCCAACGTGCTCAAAGTCTGGGGACGCTTTGGTGATTGATCAAATCCGAGCACGATTGGCCGATGAATGTGCGTCGCTCGCCATTGCGCGCGAGGCGCTGCCGCTGTGGACGAACCACGGTATCGCCGACTATTCGTGTACCCTGCACAGCGCGGGCGTGACGTACT
>DASSFG010000595.1:0-10701 GCA_035694685.1 Pirellulales bacterium | reverse complement strand
TGTGGCAGTTGGGCGATCCTCCGCTCGATATGCTTCAAATCGCATAAAGCATAGTGGCAACTCGTTCGCGGGCGATCTTCACATATTCAGCAGCGAGGTCGATTCCAACTGACTTTCGGCCGAGCTGAAACGCCACGAGGTTGGTGGTGCCGGTGCCACAAAACGGGTCGAGCACCATACCGTCTTCAGGGCAGGTGGCGAGAATCGGGATCTTACAAAGATCTTCTGGATAAGGAGCGAAATGTCCCTCTCGCTTCTGCGTGTCCTCAGGCAAGATGTCCCAGACGTCGCTCGGCTTGCTTCCCTTGGGGTGATATTTGAGGAAGTAAAAGCCTCTCTCGCGAAGTTCGCGTGCACGGCCCGATACCCGTTCGGCGTCGGAATGCGTGGTGCGCTGCTGCCCGCGGATGATCATGCGAAAATCCGCCAGCCTGCCCTCCATGACCTCCTGGAGGATCATGTTCAGAGCGGCCTGGGCGTTGTGCTTTTCTTTCTCCGTCAGTTCCGTTGATAATTCGATTTGCCGCTTGTAGCGCACGCCGCTGACGCCGGTGGCCGACACGACCGCTCCATTCTGGATCTTGGTCTTCTTGGGATTCGAGCGAATGCCGTCGACGTCGTAAAAATACGACTTCTGCTTGACGAAATGGAACACGTATTCGTGAACCACGCGCAGCTTGTCCTTAGCGTTGTCGGGACCTCCCTTGACCTTGTTCCAAATCACGTCGTTTCGCAAAATCCAGCCCTGCTTGTCGGTCATTTCGAGGGCCACCCGCCACGGGATGCCCAGCAGGCGCTTGTCGTCGTAGGTATCGCCGATGTTGAGCCAGAATGAGCCGGCTGGTTTCAGTACACGTTTAACTTCGTCGCAGACCAGCAGCAAGTCTCGGATGTAGTCGCGGTAATCGGCTTCCAGACCGATGCCGGTGGTGGCGTATTGGCGCTGGCCCCAATACGGCGGACTTGTCATGCAGCAGTCGAACGAATTCGCGGGCAAGGCCCGCAAAATCGTGAGGGAGTCGCCATGAAAAAACAGCGGTCGCAGGGAGTCGCTGCGGCCGTAGATAAGCAACTCTTTGGTGAAACGAGACGCGTTTTGCTCGGCTGACGCCAGCCGGCGTTCTTTGTCGTGCGTCGTTTCCATGCTCGATGCGCTCATCCAGCTTCCTTGGGCTCAGCGACATCATAGAATCATGTCAGGCAACGAGCAACCAAGGGCATGCTCGATGTATCAACCTGGCAGCCCCGATGTGCGCCTGAAGACAACGCACCGTGGCTTTGCTAGGATGCGTGGCCGTCAGGCTACGGCTCGTCGGCCAGTCCATAGAGCCGGTTTTTGAACCCTGAACCCTGAACCCTCCACATGCTTTGGGAAGTTGATATTTATCCGGCGGAAGGCCAGCCCGATTTGGCCGGCAAGCGGATTGCCGCCGATGCGGTGGAAATGGGCCTCGGCGACCAATTGCAGATCCACGCCGGACATGGTTATCTCCTGGAAGGAAAGCTCAGCGCGGCCGAAGTCAAACGGCTGGCGGCGGAACTGCTGTCCGATCCGGTCGTGGAACGCACGGTCGTGGCGCCGGCAGGCGATGCGCGACTCACCCAGTCGCCGGATGGCGGCGCGACGCTTATCCATGTGTTGCCAAAGCCCGGCGTGATGGATCCGGTCGCACAAAGCGCACAGGCCGCCATCGGCGATTTTCAATTCACGGCCGACGCCGTGCGGACCTTCCGGAAGTTTTGGGTCGCCGGTCTCGCCGGCGACAAGCTCGCCACGCTTTGCGGCAAGCTGTTGGCCAACGACGCCATCGAGCAAGTGATCGTCGGTCCGCTGCCGTTCAAACACTTGGAGCTGGGCTCAACCTACGAGTTCAAGCTCATAACGGTACCGCTGCGCGGGCTCGACGACGCGGCCTTGGAACGGCTGAGCCGCGAGGGACAGCTCTATCTCAAGCTGGAAGAGATGCGGACGATCCGCGACTATTTTCGCCGGCTCGATCGCGATCCGACCGATGCCGAGCTGGAGACGGTCGCCCAGACCTGGAGCGAGCATTGCAGCCACAAGACGCTCGCCGGCCGTATCCGCTATCGCGACGAGCACGGTGAGCGGCAGTTCAATAACATGCTCAAAGAGACGATCTTTGCCGCCACCGATACGGTCCGCCGGCAGCTTGGTGACGACGATTGGTGCGTGAGCGTCTTTCGCGATAACGCCGGTGTGGTCAAGTTCGACGACCAGCACCATGTCGTGTTCAAGGTGGAGACGCACAATCACCCCTCGGCATTGGAGCCCTACGGTGGCGCCAACACGGGCATCGGCGGCGTGATTCGCGATCCGCTGGGCACGGGGCTAGGGGCCCGGCCCGTCTGCAATACCGACGTGTTCTGCTTTGCCCCGCCCGATATCCCGGCCGAAGAATTGCCGCCTGGCGTGCTGCACCCTAAGCGCGTGATGAAGGGCGTTGTGTCGGGCGTGCGCGATTATGGCAATCGGATGGGCATACCGACCGTGAACGGGGCGATTTATTTCGATCCCCGGTATCTCGGCAACCCGCTGGTGTACTGCGGCACCGTCGGCATTCTGCCGCACGACAAAACGCACAAAGAGCCGCTGCCCGGCGATCACATCGTCGCCGCCGGCGGACGCACCGGCCGCGACGGCATTCACGGGGCGACGTTCAGTTCCGCCGAGTTGACCAGCGAAAGCGAAAAGCTCTCGGGCGGCGCCGTGCAGATCGGCAACGCTATCACCGAAAAGATGCTGCTCGACGTGATCTTGGCCGCGCGCGACCGCGGACTGTACCACGCCATTACCGATTGCGGTGCCGGCGGTTTTTCGAGCGCCGTCGGCGAGATGGGCGAAGACATCGGTGCCGAGGTCTGGCTCGACCGCGTGCCGCTCAAGTATGCGGGCTTGTCGTATACGGAGATCTGGATCTCCGAAGCACAGGAGCGCATGGTGCTGGCCGTTCCGCCGGACGATTGGGAAGAATTCTCGGCGTTGTGTGCGTCGGAGGGGGTTGAGGCGACGGTCATCGGCCAGTTCGTGACGACCGGCCGCTTGCAACTCAAGTATCACGACCGGCAGGTGGGCGATCTGGACATGAGATTTCTGCACCATGGCCGGCCGCCGGTGGTGCGCGAGGCGGTCTACGCGCCGACGGCACCGGCCCCGCTACGTTTGTCTGAACCGGCCAAAGATTACACGCCGACGCTCCTAAAAATCCTCGGGGCACTGAACGTCGCCAGCAAAGAATGGGTCATCCGCCAGTACGACCACGAGGTGCAAGGCGGCAGCGTTATCAAGCCGCTGGTGGGCGTGGCCAACGACGGCCCAAGCGACGCGGCGGTGGTGCGGCCGGTGTTGTCGTCGCGGCGGGGCATCGTCGTCGCCTGCGGCATGAACCCCCGCTATGGCGAGTTCGACACGTATCACATGGCGGCGAGTGCCATCGACGAAGCGATGCGCAATTGCGTTGCCGTCGGCGCCGATCCGCAGCGCATCGCCCTGCTCGATAACTTTTGTTGGGGCGACACCGACCGCCCGGAAACGCTTGGCTCGCTGGTGCGCGCGGCTCTTGCATGCCACGATCTCGCCGTGGCTTTCGGTGTGCCGTTCGTCAGCGGCAAAGACAGTCTTAACAATGAATTCCGCTATACCGACGCCGCAGGCCATCGCCAGTCGATTGCCATACCGCCCTCGCTTTTAATCAGCGCTATGGGGCAGGTGACCGACGTGGCGAAATGTGTGACGATGGACCTCAAGGAGCCAGGCAACTTGCTGTACCTCATCGGCCAGACTCGTGACGAGATGGGCGGTTCGCACTACAACCTGGTGCAACAGCTCTCGGGCGGCAACGTGCCTCAGGTCGATGCGGCGAGCGCGAAACGGACCTTTTACGCGTTGCACACTGCGATCGAGAGCGGCCTGGTTCGCTCGTGCCACGATCTCAGTGAAGGCGGCCTGGCAGCGGCCGCCGCGGAGATGGCATTCGCCGGCGGCATGGGATTGCGGATCACGGTCGAAAAAGTCCCCCATGCACTCGGCGACGCCGCGCACCCGGCGGTCTTGTCATTCAGCGAATCCAACACGCGTTTTCTTTGCGAAATCCGCCCGGAAAACGCGTCGGCGTTTGAGAGCGCGCTGCGCGGCCTGCCGATCGGGCACGTGGGCGAAGTCACGAGCGATGATCGCGTCATCTTGACGCATACTAGTGGGATGGAGATTTCGGCGACGATCGCAACCCTCAAAGAAGCGTGGCAAGCACCGCTACGATGGTGATTGTCACAGCCCGTTCGCTGCGCCGCGGAGGTTAGCTACCGGGATTCGGTTGCACGAGCCGTCGGGGGACGATAGCTTGGGACATGTAAGCAAGCCCGGGCGGCAATGACATGCAAACCGACCAACAAGATGCAGGGAGCGTAGCAGTGCGCGTACTGGTGGGCTGGGACGACGAAGAAGAGATCGATCTTCTGACCATGTACCTCGAAGCGGGCGGCAGTGAGGTGCGCATCGTGCGCACGCCCGAAGAGCTTCTCGGCGCCTTTCAGAGCGAACCGTTTGACGTGGTGCTGCTGCCAATCTCCTTTCCGGACGACACGCAGGCCTTCGAAGCGTTTTCGGAAATTCGCCGGCTCAATCACGACTTGCCGGTGATGGTGGCCGCGCGGCCGGGCGAAATCTATCCGCTCTCGCGCTTCATCGGGCAGGGCGTACAGGCCCACGTCTATCGCGATCCTGACAAAGAATATCTGTTTCTCTTGCAGACCTTGCTCGAATCGGCTTTGGCGGCCCGCCAGGCGGAACAAGCCAGGCTGCTGGCCGAAAAGCTGCGCAACGAGGTCGATTCGGTGCGCAAGCTGCAAGAATCGATGATCCCGCGCGACATGACCGCGCCGGACGGTTACCAGATCATTGCCCGTTACGAGCCTTCGCAGATTCACGTCAGCGGCGGGCAGCCGGTCGTGCTCGCCGGGGGCGACTATTACTACGCCTTCCAGATCGGCCCCAAGCGCCTGGTCTTTCTGGTGGGCGACGCTTCCGGGCACGGCATCAAGGCTTGCATGGCGATCATGGGCATGCACACGCTCATCAGCTTGCTGCAAGACAATCTGCACAACGAGCCGCACGACTTCGTCAAGCACATCAATCACCGTCTGTGTAACCAGAACCTGGTGCAAGACCAGGAGGGCTTCATTACGCTTGTTTACGGCGTGCTTGACGACAATCTTCTCAGTTGGACTTCGGCCGGACACTGCATGCCCATGTTACAAAACCTCCAGACCGGCGAGATCGTGGAGGTGGGCGACGCCACGCGTGACGGCGGACTGCCCTTGGGCATTTATGAAGAGGCCGAATACGAAACCGTCCGCACCGAGTTTCCGGCCGGACACCGGCTGATCGTTTATACCGACGGCATCGTCGAAGCCATGGCGTCCGGCAGCGAGCACCAGCAGTTTGGTATGGAAGGCATCCGCCGCACGCTCGACGCCTGCCGCCAGCAAAGCTTGCCCGCAACGTTGGATGCGTTGTTTCGCGAATCACAAGAATTCACCGCGGGCGAGGGACGCCACGACGACACCTCGGTGCTGTTGATCGAACGACGGCTGGGGGGTTGAGATGATCTTAGATCGCCTGACCAATTGGCGAAGATATGCCGCCCTCCACGCCGGGTTCACGGCCGCGTTCGAGGCGCTGGTCCAGTTGAACGCCGACCTGCCTGCCGGTAAACGCGAAGTCGATGGTGACCGCCTCTATGTGCTCCTCAATCGCGACCCGGGCCGTGGCCGCGACGGGGCAAAGCTCGAATCGCACCGCCGCTATATCGACATTCAGCTTACGCTGGCCGGCGATGAGGAGATCGGCTGGCTGCCGGCGGGCGATTGCGGTGCCGCGTCGGAGCCCTACGTGCCAGACCGCGACATCGCCTTCTATTCGTCCCGGCCCGAGACCTGGCTGGCGCTGCCGCGAGGCACGTTTGCCGTGTTCTTTCCCGAAGATGCTCACGCCCCGCTGGCCGGCCAGGGCGAACTGGTCAAGGCGGTGGCAAAGGTGGCCGTCGAGTGGCAATAGAAAGCACCTTAATGGACGAACGCGGCGAGCGCGACGGGGCGCCTAGTGGCGTTCGCTATCAGGTGATGTTTCTCGCTGCGGCCTCTTCGTTTGTGCTGTACCTCGATCGCTACTGCCTGGGCGACCTGCTCAAATTTGAGTCGGTCAAAAAAGAACTGCGGCTTGACGACGATCTCGTATCGTATAGCTTCAGCGCCTTTTTTCTTTCCTATGCACTGTTGCAAGTGCCCTCGGGCTGGTTGGCCGACCGGTTTGGGCCGCGCTGGCTGATGACGATTTACATTGTCGGTTGGTCGATGTGCGCGGCGGCCACGGGCCTGGTGGGCGGTTTCCTTTCACTGTTTCTCGTACGCGTCGGTCTCGGCGTCTTTCAGGCGGGCGCCTATCCCACCAGCGGCAATATTGCCAGCCGCTGGATGCCGTTGGCCGATCGCGGCACGGCCAGCGCGGTCATCGGCTTGGGCGGGCGCTTGGGAGCGGCGGCAGCGATGATTTCGACGACTGAGCTCGTCCAATGGTCGTGGCGGGCCACCATGCTCGCCTACGGTGTGATTGGCTGCGTGATTGGCGTGGCCTTTTGCCTGGTGGCCCGTGATCGGCCGCAGCAGCATCCGCGAGTGAACGCTGGCGAATTGGCGTTGATCGAGTACGGTCGGCCCAAAGGGGCGGGTCGAGAGGAAGTTCCGCCGAGCTCGATGTATCTTATGGGAAGGCTGCTCAGCAGCGGAACTATGTGGGCCATGTGTCTCTCGCAAATCGGCACCAATATCGGCTGGGTGTTTTTGGTGACCTGGCTGCCCACTTACCTGGTGCGGGAACGGGGCGTGAGCGACGCGTTGGGCGCACAGATGAACGCCCTTGCGCTTTTCATCGGCGTGTTCGGCATGTTGTTGGGCGGCCGTTTGACCGACCTTGCCAGCCGCCGCCTCGGCTTGCGCCTGGGACGTGCGTTGCCGCTGGTGCTCTCCCGCCTGGTGGCGGCCGGCGCTTGCTTAGCCGTGCCCTACCTCGATTCGCCCTGGCTGGCGATCGGTGCTTTCTGCCTGGTATCGTTCGCCACCGATGTAGGCGTGCCCGGCACCTGGGCCTACATGCAAGACGTGGGCGGATCGTATGTGGCAGCGGTGCTCGGTTGGGGAAACATGTGGGGAAACCTGGGCGCCGCGGTCGCACCTGTACTGGTTCGAAAGCTCAGCGGTACAGGACAGCCCATCGACTGGAATCTGGCGCTCATGCTCTGCGCCGGAGCATTCGTCGTCTCGGGCATTGCCGCTTGCTTCATCGACGCCAGTCGGCCGATTGTTGGGACGAACGATACCTGCGTGGTTTGATCGCAGGTTAGAGGTATTCGACCTTGCAAACCATCTCGTCCGACTGGAGACAATCGTGCGTCAAGCAGAGATGCCGCACGACTTCTCGGATGCTTTTAGTGCCGCGCGCGAAATAAACAATACCGCGGTGAGGCACCCCTTGGTCGGCAAGTCGCACAAGATGTTTTGCCGAATGGCGTTAGAGCTTGAGTAACGTCTCACCAGCGCTACCAAATCCCGGCGCCGTAGTCGTTTGAACTCGTGATCAGTCTGCAATTCGATGTGCTGTCCGCAATCGTCGCTACACCGGCGCTTGTCAGTTGAGTCTCAGAAACATCCAGGACCGTCAGTCGCGGGCTTCGGCTCAGGCCGAATGCGCTTCGATCGGTAATCTGATCGCCTTCGATAACCAATACTTCCAAGCTCGGCAGATTGAGCAAGTCGGCGAGCCCCGCATCCGTAAGCCGCGTGTAACTGAGATCGAGGGACTTGAACTGAGGGAGGAACTCAAGCAAGTAGATGGACGAATCCGTCACGCGCGTTCCGTGCAAATCCAGTTTCTCCAGGGAAGCCAGGCGGCTTACGTGACTTAGGCAATCGTCGGTAACGTCAGTCTCGCTCAAGTCCAGTTCGCGCAGGCTGCCCAAACGATCGAGCGTCGCTGACCCAGAATCGGTGATATGAGTGAAGGAGAGTCTGAGATTGGTCAATTGCTGATGGCCGGCCAGAAACGCCAGTCCTTCATCGGTGATCTGTGTTCGACTCAGGTCGAGTGAAGTCAATGACTTCAATTGAGCCAATTCGGCAACCCCCGAGTCGGAAATACGGGTGCGGCAAAGTGACAGCTCCGATAGACGATGGAGAGCTGCAATCGAATGGAGAGATCGGTCGGTAACCAAGCTCCGATTCAGATTGAGCCGCCTGACCTTTGACAAGGTTAGAGCATGCGCCGCACCTTCCTCTGAGATCTCGGCGGCATATTGAAAATCGACCGCCGAAACATCGCAAAAAAAATCGACCCCCAGTCGTTTCCCAAACCAATCGGGAACGAAACGTTGGCTCGACGCGGCTTCGTAGGAGACTCGTCCGCCCAATCTCTCGATGGTTTCTACCGTCTGTCGTTGACGCCATGCGCGAAAGAGCGGCCCAACGATGGCGCCCAAAACGAGGCAGCAGAGAGTCAGTCCGATGAGGGCGGTGCGGACGCGGAATTGGAATGCGCGTCGTAAGTGACCGCAGCGCGGCGGAATCTCCTTTGCCTCAGACATAAGTTTGCGATCGTCTGCCGACGTTCACAGAACGGAGCAAAGCAGGGACAACATCTCATTCTAGTGATGGTGCCCGTGCTCGTCGCCGCCTTTGAACAAGTTGCTTGACTTGTCGCCGCGGGCGGCAATGTAGGCGATCAGGTCGAGCACTTCGTCGCGCGTGAGCTTGTCCAATAGCCCCTTGGGCATGATCGATGTCTTGGCTTTCTCGCGCTCTTCGATCTCCGACTTTTTGATCACCACGGGTTCGGCCTTGGCCAGTGGGTTTTCGATGACCTTCACGATGTCAGGTGTCTCTTCCAGCACCAGGCCGGTGATCGTTTTGCCCGAATCGAGCAGGAAAATGTAGCTCTGAAACTTTTCGTTGATTTTGGCCGATGGATCGAGAATTTCTTTGAGAATGTCGACCGGCTGATACTTGGCCTCGAGCTTCGACAAGTCGGGGCCGATCTCGTTGCCCACGCCGTTGAGCTTGTGGCAGGCCACGCAGCTTGCCACCATGAACATCTGCTTCGCGTCGCCAAAGGAGCGGCCCGACGACAGGTCTGCAACCGCCACGGCCAAATCGTCGAACTTCCATTCGGTACGCGGCCTCCGGTCCTTTAACAGAGCGTCTTTGATGTCCAGCGGATGGGCCGCCAGGTATTCCTCGGGTCCGGCGAGGTACTGGTCGAGGTCGTCGACCACGTACAGCGCCCCATACATCCGCCGCCAATGGCCGGGGAACGTGCAGACGTAGGGATAAACGCCCGGCTTCGTCGGCGCGTTGAACGTCAGACGTTGCGAGCCGCGCGGCTGCAAAAGCTGGCTGGCCAACAGAATCTTGTTCGAGGGCGGCACGTATTGCCGCTCCAAAGCACCCGGCTGCTGCGCCGTCGATTCGCCCAGCAAACCGACTTCCTCCAGCGAACCGGGCTGGACGATGACAAAGTTGTGCGGCATCAGGTCGGCGTTATCGAGCGCGAACTGCACGGGCTTGCCCGCCGCCACGGCGATTACGTCCTGATCGTATGACATCCGCTCGGGCAACGTGCCCAGCTTGATCACGCGCACGCCCAGCTCGCGCAGCTCGCCGCGCACCTGGCGGGCCTCGTCAATCGGCAAGAGCGACGCTAAAGCATCGGCAAATTCCAGCTCGTCGAGCGCCGCGTCGCTCGTGCGGTCATCGACGGGCAGTTTGCGCACCGCCGGCACGATGGCCTCCAACAGCGGCTTGACCTTCTGTTTGTCCCAGTACTGCCGGCCAATGCGTTGCATGGCGCGAATTGCGGGCAAGGCGTCGGCGGACGGCACACGGAGTGTGCCTGCTACTTTACTCTCGCCAAGCACGTAGTCCGCCAACGTGTCGAACGTCTTGGCCTCCTGGCCGCGGACGAAGGTCAAGGCGTTCATCGCCGCCCGGCGGACTAGGGCCTCGCCTCCGCCTCCTTCCAGGTCGAACGCGACGTTCTTGGCCGGGGCGGCAATGCCGGTGCGCTTAAAGACCTCATGCCGGGCGGAGTCGAGCACTCGCAGCGTGAAGCCCTCGAGCCGCTTGCCCAGGTCGCCGTCGCCGCGGTTAAAAATGACAATCCGCTCCAGCGGATAGGTCTCTCCCAGATCGACTTCCCACCAGGGTTCCGGCGTGTTTTCCTGGGTGTGCGTTTGCCCGCCGCCGCCGTACTGATCGCTGGTGTTGCCGTCGATGGCCCTCGCCGCCTCGCCGCCATAAGCGGTGTCCTTCTGGGAAGCCTTGCCGTGGCGGGCGACGTTGCGTCCGCCGCTATAGACCTCGACTTCGGCCAGCGTGAGCGTACCCTTGCGGGGCAGCTCGATCCGCACAAAGCGGCCGAGCGTCCCTTTGCCGGCGGCACTGTTGGCGAGCGGCGCCGGCAGACCTTGCAACAGGGGCTCGACCAGCGGATAGAGACTCGCCCGCTGGCCCGGGTCGCTCACCAGCGGCACGGCGCTCACCACGTCGTACAGCGCAGACACACTCGAGGCGCCCAGCTTCCAGGCGTTGTCCGGCGAGCCGTCGATGGCCACGAGCGCCGCAAAGGCCACTTGCCGG
>DASSFG010000594.1:0-4624 GCA_035694685.1 Pirellulales bacterium | reverse complement strand
CGGGGTAGGGTCGGCTGGAAAGTAATACGACGTCAGCTCGGTTCCTTCGAGCCCCATCTTGGCGCAATCGTCGATGAAGTCGGCCAGCGTCAGCTTGGGCGGCTTGCCGGTGAGCAGGTCCCGGTAACTATAGGCGGCCAGGCTGAACTTGAACTTGCAGGCGCCGTTGCGGCGGATCGGCTCGATGGCCGTCGCGGCACCACCGAGCAGGCCAGCCGTCGCCGCTGACGTGGCCAGCAAGAAATTTCTGCGCGACGCGGTTGACGGCATGCGATTACTCCAGTTCAACAACAATCAAAGCACAGCATGAGCGGGCACGGCCGTCTCGGCGGCGGTCCGCCTGGGTAAAAACCGCCGAATGGTCTCCGGCGAAACAAACGCCAGGCTGGCGACGATCATAACGGCAGCGAAGGGAAGGTTGCCGATGACCGGCGCCAACAAGATCCACATCACGGCGTTCACGCCCAGCATCAAGGGCCGGAGCAAGCGGTTCCAGACCATGATCGGCATCAACGTTTGCCACAAGAGCACCGCGTAGGTCCAGGCGTTTACCAGAAGGGGCACTTGATGCAAGGCTGTCAAGTCAATCATGCGCGACTCCGGCTTGGCAATCAACCACCAGATGCCCAGTCCGTTCCACCAGGAGTCGTTCGCCAGCTTGCTCAAGGCCATCATCGAGTAGACAAGGGTCAGATGCACTTGGATCAGCCGAACGGCGACCGTGGCCCAAGGAGTCTTTCTAACGCGAAACCCCTCGTCGACTTTCGACATGTCGAGCCGGCGCTTGGCGGCAAGCCGTGCATCGAGCGAACAGGCGCTGCCCGAGGGGCCGATGCAAAGATAAAACAGCAGCAGGGCCACGATGGGCTCCGTGCCGCAGGTAAGCATGGGCGCGCGATGCAGGTAAGACAGAAACACCACCAGCGACGCGACGGCCGTCAGCCGGGTGAACAGCCCCAACGTAAACAACAGCAGCACGATCAATCCGGCGAGATGGACGGCTTTGAGACCGTTCGAATCGTGGATCCAGTCGAGGTACGAAAGGCGGAATTCACGCGGGACCGCCTCGCGGATTTGTGGCGGCACGGACTCAAGATCGTTGCGAGTCGGCTGTTCGAGATCGCTCATCAGCTTCACTGGCAAGAGACCGTCGTCGCCGAAATACCTGTTGAGGTCGGGTGTGTAGCAGGCGACCAGATAAAGGGCCATCAGGCCGACGGCAATCCGCAACACGCCGAGCGTAATCGGGTCGGTCGGCGTGAACCAAAACCGGCCCCATGCCCGACTGGCATCGACGCCGAGCGTTTCGAAATAACCGTGCGACGAGCTCATGGTTTGCCCTTTTCTGCCGCCGCCGGCGCCACTTCGGCGGCAGCTTCTTTCTTTAGGAGTTGAACGCTGCCGCCGACAAGGATGATGCGGGCTTCATAAACGCGGGTGTAAAAAATGGGATTATACGGATCGCGCAGGGCCGGGTCGCTGGAACCAAGGGCTTCCAGCGACAACAACTTGTGCCGTGTAAAACGAATCGTTCCGCCCTTGGTCCCATACTTTGCTACGTAATGAGCGGCAATGGCCTGGGGGAGCAGGCTCTCAATGTTTTTGAAGCGTTCTCCCGTCAGGTCGCCTGCCGTTTCGGCCAGCCGCGCATCACGACGCCATCGTTCCCGTGGCCAGAGGCCGTTCGACGGCAACGTGATTTGTCGTTGCGTGCCATCGGGCAGTTGCAACTCGAGATCGACCGCCATATCGGTGTCTTCCTCCATGGCAAACGTCAGCCCGTAAAGCGGCAGATATGCCTGGTCCATCGCTAAAGCTTGCAAATACGGCTTGACGAGCGGTACGTTCTGCCGCAGCCGAATTGACAAGGTCGAGGGGTTCCAGTTCGACAGCACTGCGACCGCGAGGGCGAACAGATGGACGAAGATCAGAAAGCTGACCACCGCGCGCCACCAGTCGGGCGGATAATCACGTTCGTCAACGTGAGACGTGCGAGACGACGAAGGATCGGAATACATGCTCATAGCTTAGCTTGTCGGCGTGACGGCGACAAAAAAAGCCGGGTCTCCTCAGAGAGGAGACCCGGCTCAATCGATCGAGCTTTCCGCCTACAGGGCCTGGCGGTTCAGCTTGTTACGAAACTGGGTCTGGTTGAGTTACGTCGAACTAGCGACGGAAGCTAACCAAACGAGCACGGCCACGCTCGAGGCTGGCCGAGGGAGCACCAGGGGCCGGGGCTTCCGGCGAGGCCGGCGGGCCCATTTCGGCACCGCCAGCAGCCGGGGCGGCGCCACAGCAGGCGGGCGGGCAAGCGGGAGCGCCGCAGCATGCGGGGGCGCAGCAATTCGCTGGCCCACAGCAGCCACAGCAGCCGCGGTTACGACGATGGTGGCGACGGCCGCCGCAACCGCAGCAGGCGTAACCACCGCACCCGCCGCCATCGCAACCGACGCAAGCGCCGGAGCAACCGCAGCAACCATGACCAGCCAAAGCCTTACTATCGCCCCCAATGAGGGCGATACCGACGACCGCGAAAAAAATCGCGATGCCGAACAACAGAGCACGATTCATCCTAAAGTTCCTCCAACAAACAGGTACCGTACCTAAACGACTCACAATAGGCCGTCTTACGATCAAAACCCCCTCCTGACGGCCGCTAAAGGGGAGGGGCCTTTTTGCTTTTTTCAGTGCATCTGAGCCAACCGGCAAGGCTGCCCTGTAGTTAGCCTCTGACGAATAAAACGATTGGCGTCAAATGCACACGCTAGGTTGACTAGGTTAACACGGTCGGAATCAATGTCAAGAGTTAAAACAGGAAAGATTTAACCCGTGAGTCATCGGACACCTCTGCGTAATCTGCGCAAGGTTAGTCCAAAGGGGCCGGTGATGCAAGTACCGGCCCAAGCGCGCAAAAAAAACGGCCCGATTTCTCCGGCCGTTTTTGAATTCGCTTGGCTAAGTTCCTGCTGTAAAAGAACTTATTTCTTTTTCGTTTGCCGTGCCACGGCCGGCGAGTGCCGCTGATCGGCTACAGGCACCGCCACCGCTTGCTCCTGTTCTTGCTCTTCTGAAGCGGTTTCTGACTCAGCAACGACCGCCGCTCGAGCGCGACGCTCCATCTCGGCTTCGGCAAGCTGTTGCTTGCGCCGCATGTCGGCCGGGTCTTCAAAGTCCAGCAGCAATGGGGGTTCATCCTCAAAGATTTTGGTAGCCATGCCGCCGATCCGCCAGCCCTCTTCCTCACGTCGCAGGACCCACAGGATCTCGTCCGTGCGCTCTTGCCCGTCCTCGTCGACGTCGGTCCAAGTCGACGCGACGTGCGCCAACTCGCCGGCCGCTTCCGCGGGCAACTCCACGTCGCCTATGGTGAAGCTCGCCGTCTCGCTTCCCATGGGGGCCACGGCCATGTCGAGCTCGGCCGTTTTTTGGCGGGCCAGCGGGGTGAGCAATTCGTTCGAGACGCTCTCGTCGCCTACCTTGATCGCTTGCAAGAAGTCGCGGACCACGTTGGCCGCGGCTTGCATCTCTTCATCAGCATCGACGTCGGTGTCGACTTCGACCTCTGTGGCTTTGTCGACGTCCTTCGCCTGATCGGCGATCGATTGGCCCGTCGATTTATTGCAGCCCGAAAAGCCGCCGAGCAAGGCGGTGGTTGAAATGCAGGTCAACAATACGTGCGTAAAGCGAGCGCGGTGCATCCGTGCGCCTCCTGTTCAAAAGCAACGCGATTACTGCGATGACTGGCAAGGCCGCAGAGTTTGGCAGGAAGCCGGTTTGGCGTCAAGAGAAACTGGCGGAAGCCGCACTAACCCTTGCCCTTCATCGCCGCCGCCAGAATCTGCGAGGTGCTCTCGCGCATGATGCGCGGGTCGACGGTCTTGCCTTCGAGCAGCGTCTTGCGCACGTCTTTGCCGGAGATGAAGACCGGCTTCTCATCCTTGTGCAGATCCATCAAATCGACACGTCCGACCGACTCGTAGTAAGCCGCGAAGCCGACCTTGAGCGGTTTGATTTGCAAGTCGCCGGCGAGCTTGTCGAAAATCTCCTGAGCGTCGAAATCGCCCCAGATGGCCTTGCCGTCGTGATAGGGGGCGTCGGCATGCTTGCGGCCGATGACGATGTCGGTAAAGCCGAAGTTCTGCCGGTAAATCGCGTGCATCACCGCTTCCTTGGGACCGGCATAGAACATCTTGATGTCGACGCCCAATAAGATGACTCGGTCGGGCACACTTTCGCGACGCGGTCCCCATAACTTCGGGTCGCTGTCGCCTTCGCCGAGCTGCCGGCGCTCGATGAGCGCCTCGTAGGTTTTCATGCGAACGTCGGCCGGCACGTCGTCGCCTTTCGTCTCGCCCACGAGCGGGTTGAGACACGCACCGGCGTTGTGTCCGGCCCGCAGCAGCGTTTCGAGGGCGTAGACGAGGGCATATTCATGAGCCCGGTGCAAGGGGTTGCGCGTTTGGAAGGCGACGATCCGGTCCCAGCCTTTTGATTCCAGCAGCTTGCGGACTTCACGCGGCGAAAGCACGTATTTGCCGAAGGCGGGGTTCTTCGGTTGCGGCAACACGCGGATGGTGCCGCCCAACAGGTGCGTTTTGTCGCCGTCGGTCTTGAGCACCATGTC
>DASSFG010000593.1:0-11520 GCA_035694685.1 Pirellulales bacterium | reverse complement strand
TTGACGTCGCCCGTGGGGCCATTGCGCTGCTTGGCGATGATCAGGTCGGCCTGGCCGGCGACCTGGGCTTTATCTTCCTCGTTCGTGCAATAATACTCGTCGCGGTGGACGAACATCACCACGTCGGCGTCCTGCTCGATGGCGCCGCTTTCGCGCAGGTGACTGAGCCGGGGACGATTGTCCTTGGTCACCTCGGCCTGGCGGTTCAACTGCGCCAGGCAGAGCACGGGCACTTTCAATTCTCGGGCCAGGGCTTTCAGCCGCCGGGCGATCTTGGCTACTTGCTCTTGCCGCGGATCCCTGGGATTGTCGGGCTCGATGAGCTGCAAGTAGTCGATCACGACCATCGCCAGCTCTTCGCGGCGTTTTAGCCGGCGGGCGGTGGCGGCAATTTCCGTCATCGTGCGGCTAGGCGTGTCGTCGATGAACAACGGCGCGCTGCTCATGGCGGCAAACGCCGCGGTCAACTTAGTGCGGTCGGTGGGCGCAATGATTCCGTTGCGCAGCTTGTGGCCGTTGATGCGGCCGTGGGCACAGAGCATGCGCTCCGCCAATTCCATGCGCGACATTTCCAGGCTGACGAAGAGCGTGGTGCGGCCGCCGCCGATCGCCACGTGGTCGGCGATGTTCGTGGCCAATGCCGTTTTGCCCATGCTGGGCCGGGCGGCGAGGATGACCAGCTCGCCTTCGTGCAGGCCGCCGGTCATGCCGTCGAGATCGGAAAAGCCGGTGGGCATGCCTCCCACCCCCGCACCTTTCGTCAACCGCTGGTCAATGCGCGTCATTGCCTCGGCCAAGACGTCTTGCAACGGCGCCAACTCGCCCGTGCCCTGGTCTTCCAGGATGCGAAAGATTTTCTCTTCGGCACGGGCCAGCATTTCGCGGCCTTCGAGCGATTGGTCGAAGGCGTCGCGAATGATCTCGGTGCTGGCGTGAATCAGCGATCGCAACGTCGCCTTGTCGCGGACGATCTGGGCGTAATAGGTTCCGTTGGCGGCGGTCGGCACCGCGTCGGCGACTTCGGCGAGATAGGCCAACCCGCCGACCATCTCGACGTCGTCGTGCTTGTTCAGGCGCTCGACGAGCAGCGTCGTATCGATCCGCAAGCCGTCGTTGTGCATGGCCAACAAGTGGCCGAACAGCGACTGGTGGGCCGGCAGATAAAAGTCGCCCGGCTGCAAGAGCATGGCCACTTCGTCGCACATTTCCGGATCGAGCAGCAAGCTGCCCAGCACGCCCTGCTCGGCTTCGAGGTTTTGCGGAGGCAAGCGGTCGAACAGGTCGTTGCCGCCCCGGCGCCGCGAGTCATCGATCCGTTGATACGTAGCCATGAGGATCCCTCCATGCTCAATTAGAACGTGCCAACAGAATGCCGAATGACGGAATGACGAATGACGAAAGAATGACGAAGCACGAATGACGAATGGCCCACCGTCATTCAAATTACGTCATTCGTCATTGCACCGGTTTTTGCCCTTGTGGCGCAACGGTAGGTTTGGCCTTGGCTTCGGTCTTCTCGTCGCTGACGGTCGGCACGACCCAAACTTTCAATTCCGCTTCGACCTCGTGGCCCAGATGGATGTTGACGGTATAGAGGCCGAGCTCCTTGAGAGGTCCTTTCAGACGGACCTGGTCGGCTGTGACTGTCACGTCGTTGCGCTTCAGGGCGCTCACAATATCGCTGGCCACGACGGAGCCGTAGAGATGGCCCTCTTCGTTGGCATTGGCTTCGATGGTGATGCTTTGCTTGCCGAGCTGATCGGCCAGATCGCGCAAGCCGGCCAGCCGCTGATTCTGAATTTCTTGCAGGCGGGCCTTGTGCTTTTCGATCATCCGCTTGTGGTGGTCGGTGGCAATCGCCGCCAGGCCCTGCGGCAAGAGATAGTTGCGCGCATAGCCCGGCTTAACGGACACCACGTCGCCTTGCTTGCCCAGGTGATCGACCGATTGGATCAACAACAGCTCAATACCGCCGTGCGGACCACGCGGCAAACGCTTATTTCGACGAGGCTTGGCGCCGGATTTTGAAGGCATGGTAGGTTCGCTAGAGGGATATTTTCAGTCAATAGGTTACAGGCTTGAAATGACGAATGTCTAATGACGAATGACGAAAGAATGACGAAATCCGAATGACGAAAACGGAGGTGCGGGCCATTCGGATTTCGTCATTCGGGCTTCTTTCGTCATTCGTCATTCGTCATTCGTCATTGTCTTGGGCCGGCGCCCGCTCAGGCCGTTGCCTAAAACGGTATGTCATCTTCCGGCGGCATGCTCGAGCCGGCGCCGCTCGGCTCGCCATAGCTCTCGGCGGGCGGGCCGTAGTCGGATTCGTCGTAGCCGCCCGCGGCGGGCCGCGAAGCCGCCCGGCCCCCGCCACCTTGTCCTCCGCCACCCTGACCTTTGGAGCCAACCATCTGCATCCGTTCGCCGATCACCTTGAGCTTCGATTTCTTCTGGCCTTCCTTATCTTGCCAGGTGTCGAGTTTCAACCGCCCTTCGATCAATACGGGCGATCCTTTGCTCAGGTATTCGGTGGCAATTTCGGCAGTGCGGCCCCAGAGGGTCACATCGACAAACGTCGTTTCTTCAACCCACTCGCCGTTGGCGGCCTTACGGCGATCGTTGACCGCCAGACCGATCTCCGTGACGGCGGTTCCGCTGGGAATGTATCGCAGCTCGGGATCGCGGGTCAGATTTCCCAGCAGGATAACTCGATTGAAGCTCGCCATGGCAACCTCGACTTGAAGTAGATGGGGTTAACTGACGTCGCCAACTTCTTCCATTTCGGGCACTTCCTCCTCAACGACGACTTCCGCCTCCTTGACGTCGGCTTTGCGTGTCTTCGACAGATCAGTAGCGACCGTCGCGTGGCTGACGAGCGCGTCGACGATCCGCGGGTCGATCCTGATTACCAGCGACCGCAAGATACTTTCGCTCAACTGGCATTCACGCTCCAACGTCGTGAGCTGCTTGCCATCGAAGCGGAAATAGGCAAGCCAATAGGTGCCCTTGCGTTGGCCTTTGATCGGGTACGCCAGGCGACGTTCTTCCCACAAGCGGCTGACGAGCATTTCGCCGCCCAGCTTCTGCACAAAATCCGCAATCTGTGCCGATACCCCGCTCGGGTCGCGGCTGTACTTGTTGGAATCGAAAATAAACAACCCCTCGTAAACGTTCAGCGCCAAAACTTACTCCTCGTTGTCTAGGAGGATGGCCTTCCCAGGCCGTCCTTGGTTTATCTCATTCTGGACGGATGTCCGCCCGGCTTTTCGTTTTCTGGACGGCCTGGGAAGGCCATCCTCCTTATGCGTTGTATCGGTTCATGCAAGCCGCAATGCCGTCGCGGGCCCATTCGACGACGGCGTCGGCGGCCCGCTCGACCGCCACCTGTACCTCGGCTAGTTCCTGCTTGCTGAACTTGCCAAGTACGTAATTCACCGCATCCCAGCCTTCCGGCGGCTGACCGATGCCCACCCGGAGACGCGGGAAGTCGTCGCTCCCCAGTGCCCGGATGATGTCTTCCAAACCTTTCTGACCGCCCGACGATCCCTTGGCCCGCACGCGCAACTTTGCGACCGGCAGGTTCAGGTCGTCGCAAACGACCAGCAACTCGTCATTATTCAGTTTATAAAAATCGCGGGCCAGCACCACGCTTGCGCCACTGCGATTCATGAACGTCTGCGGCCATAACAGCAAGGTGCGAATGCCGGCCAGGTCGGCATCGACGACTTCTCCCTGGAAGCTCGACTTGGGCGATCCTGTGGCGAAGCGACGCGCCAGCGACCAAAGCACTTCGTAGCCAATGTTGTGCCGCGTCGCCTGGTACTTTCGACCGGGATTGCCCAGCCCCACGACCAGTTTCATGGGCCACTAACTTTCTTCCCCCTCCTCTTCGCCCGCCTTGCGTCCGATCAACTCCGGCTCGGCGCCTTCGGTCGGCAAGGCCGTGGCTTCTTCCTCTCGTGGCAGCACGCATTGCACGATGAGCGTCTCACCCGGTGTGACCAGGGTCGTGCCGGCCGGCAACTCAATGTCGGCGGCGGTCAGCGATTGATCGAGACCGAGGTTGTTGATCCGTAGCGTCAATTTTTCCGGCATGGCCGTGACCAAGCACTCGACGTCCACATGGTGCAACACCTGGCTGACGATGCCGCCGTCTTTGACGCCCGGCGCCTCGCCGCGTAGCTCGACCGTCACTTCGACTTCCACTTTCTCGTCGGCCGAAACACGGGCCAGGTCGAGGTGCAGCACGTCGAGACCGAACGTATCCCATTGCAGGTCGCGAATAAACGCCTTTTCTTTGACGGCGCCCTCCAGATCGACGACCCGCGCCCCGTGACGCACGGCCGATTTGACCTGATCGACGGGGACCGACAAGCTCAAATTGGCTTCGCCATGTCCATACAACACTGCGGGCACCAGCCCCGACTGCCGCAAGCGGCGCACCTGGCGTTTGCCGCGGCCCTCGCGAACTTCAACCTTCAACGTTTCAGCCATCTTTGGAAATCTCGATATTCAGGCGCGAATCTCGCCATTTTGCCCGATTCAATTTAAATTGCAAGCCCACTACAGATAACAGTTAATCAGGTTCTCCAGCATCTCCTGACGGCCGCTCTTGTTGGGCGTGATTTCGCCCTTGTCGAGCATGTACTTTTCGAGCGAGGCAAAGCCGTGTTTGCCCGCTTCGATCTCGGCGCCGACGCCCGCATCCCAGGTGGCGTATCGTTCCTTGAGGAGCTTGTCGAGCTGGCCGTCGGCGCGGATCGCGGCGGCGATTTTGAGCCCACAGGCGAAGGCGTCCATGCCGCCGATGTGGGCGTAAAACAGGTCGATTGGCTCGAAGCTCTCACGCCGCACCTTGGCGTCAAAATTCACGCCGCCCGGCGCAAGGCCACCGTATTTCAGAATCGAGAGCATGCACTGCGTGGTCAAATAGATGTCGGTGGGGAACTGGTCGGTGTCCCAGCCGAGCAAGAGGTCGCCGGTATTGGCGTCGATCGAACCCAAAAAGCCCTGGTGCCCGGCGTATTCCAGCTCGTGCTGCATGGTGTGGCCGGCCAGCGTGGCATGGTTGGTCTCGATGTTCAGCTTGACGTGGTCGGCCAGGTCGTAGGCACGCAGGAAGTTGATGCAAGCCGCCGCGTCGAAGTCGTATTGGTGCTTGGTCGGCTCCTTGGGCTTGGGCTCGAAGAGAAATTGCCCGGTGAAGCCGATCTGCCTGGCGTAGTCGACGGCCATGTGCATGAAGCGGGCGAGATGGTCAAGCTCGCGCTTCATGTCGGTGTTCAACAGATTTTGATAACCTTCACGTCCGCCCCAGAAGACATAATTGACGCCGCCGAGCTCCTTGGTCACTTCCAGGGCCTTTTTGACCTGGGCCGCGGCGTAGGCGAAGGCGTCGGCATGGCTGCTGGTGGCGGCGCCGTGCATGTATCGTGGATTGCTGAACAAGTTGGCCGTGCCCCAGAGCAGCTTGATGCCGCTGCGCTGCTGTTCCTCTTTCAGGACCTTGACGACGGCGTCGAGGTTTTTGTTCGATTCGGCGAGCGAGCGGCCCTCGGGGGCCACGTCCCGATCGTGGAAGCAGTAGAAGCCGACGCCGAGCTTCTCCATAAACTCGAACGCCACCCGCGCGCGGTTCTGGGCATTTTCAACCGAGTCGCTGGCGGCTTCCCAGGGCCGCAGCATGGTTCCGGGCCCGAAGGGATCGCTCCCCGTGCCGCGGAACGTGTGCCAATAGGCCACGCTAAAGCGGAGGTGGTCCTTCATCGGCTTGCCTTCCACCAGCTCCTCGGGATTGTAGTGGTGAAATGCCAGTGAGTTCTTGCTTTTCGGACCCTCAAACGCGATTTTGTGTACGTCGGCAAAGGCGGGCATGCGTTATCCTCCAGCGGTGGTTTGCGATGGCCCTATCGTGCCAGATCGAAGCTCGGCGGACAAGGGACAAGGGAGTATAATTGAGGCGCTGGCTTGGGACGAAAGCGAGACATACGTGAGGTCGAATCGGTTGCGCGAGCGTACGGCATGGATGCCGACCAAAGGCGTCGCTTTGGCGACTATTTGGAAGCGTGTAAGCGATCCGGCGACCGCGGCACGCTCAACGAACGCGGCGACTTCACGCGGGATGAGATGATGGAAAAGGCGCGAGAATATCTGGGAAGTGTTTAGGGGCCGAAGGCTCACGGGAGAGTTTGATGTTGGGCACACTTGACGTTCGAGGCGTGCAACAAGAGTCGAGCGACGCGGCCGCGCTACGGGGATACCTGCAGCCGCTTGTCGGTGAGCCTTTTCTGCAAGCGCGTTTTTCCTATGGCGACGAACTGACGCTCCACTTCGGGCAACCGCGGAAGCCGCAATCGAGAGAGTTGGTCACTCTTGAGGAAGGAAGCTTTATCGTCGCCGCGCGCGGGTCAGCGTGGTACTTCAAAACGGCCAACGGTCCTACGATCATCATGGCGACAAACGCCGGTCGGCCGCCCGTCGTGAACGGTTTCGCTCAGTTGACCACCGAAGTAGTCGAAAGTAGCCAACTGGCGCAACGAGGGGCGCGCATTATCGCCGCCGATGCCGGCATGGCGCCGACGGGTGCAACGGCTGCGGGATTCACCTGTGCGCTCCTCTTGTCGGACGGATCGTCGCTCTTGATCCTGCCAGAAACCGAGTCAGCCCTTGATGCCGAACAAGCCGCGCTCGAGGTGGCTGACTGGGAGATTTTTATGACGCCCCACGACCGTTATCTTCGTGTTGGTCCGGGGCCGAAGTGGTCGTATCTTCCGTCACGAGCCATGGGCTAAAACCGGGGCCGAACGCGGGCTCCTCAGGGTCCGCCAAATCGTCTTGGGCAGCCCGCGGAAAATAATCTACCGCACGGCAATGGCGGTTCGCATGTGGCCAAGCCGCCCTCGGCTGTGGCTCGGTCGCCTTTGGCGACCGCGAACCCAGCCGAGGGCGGCCAGGCCACATCGGGTAGATTATTTTCCGCGGGCTGCCTTACCATCGCAGGCAGTTCTCGGCGTGGCAAAACAAAGCGAGGGATGCCGGCAATGACCGGCATCCCTCGCTGCTAACTGTTCTCGGTTGGCCGCCCTTGTATGGCTGTCGTTGAAGAACTATTTGTTCTCTTCGTCAGCCGGTTTGTCGGCTGCGGCCTCGTCGGCGGGCTTGTCGCTCTCGGTCTCCGCCGCAGGCTTGTCGGTATCGGCTGGCGCCTCGTCGGCCGGCATGTCGCCGTCAGCGGCGGGCTCAGTCGCGTCCGAAGGAGCACCCGTCTCAGCGGGCGTTGTTGTCTCGGGCGTGGTGGTGGTCGTAGTGCTCGGTGGCGGAGCGACAGGCTTCGGCTTGCTGGCCTCGCTGCAGCCGATTACAAACAGGCCCAAACCGAGCAACATGCTCAAGAGCGTAAGTCTTTTCATCGCAGTACCTTTCATCGTAACAAAACGTCCGACGGCCTCGTCAGGTCCCTCCTGCATCAGCGTCGAAACTCCGGGTTCTTCTCTAAGAGAGTCCGCCCGACGCCGATTTATTCCCGCTCGGACCGGTTTTTTCCGAAATCTCGCTCGCAGAGCAAGCGAAGCAAGGCGTCCATTTCCGGAGAACCCCAGTCGAGCATCCCATGCACCTCTGCTAACGACCTGCCGGCGGAATCAATCAACCAAACGGTGGGCAGTACGCGAACGTCGAACCGCCCCACGGCCAACCCCGATTCATCGGTCCACACGCGCAATCCAGGGGCGACTTCAGTCACGATTCGCTGAGCATCTTGCGGATTTTCTGCATCGACACAAACGCTTAGTACAGTCACGCCGTGAGCTTGCCAACGTTCGGCGAGCGCCTGAAGTTTCGGCATGCGTTGGAGACAGTGCTGGCACGTCGTGCCCCAAAAGTGCAAAAGAACGATTCGGTCCCGTTCGTCGGCCAAGGAGCGCGCCTGACCGTCAGCGTCGACCAACGAAAGCTCGGGCGCGGCATGGGGCGATTTTGATGGCCTGAAGCCCGCGTCGATTAGGGCCCGGTCCAATGGCGACGGCGATTGCTCGCGGACCGATTTGCGATTTGCCAGGTCGAGAACATAGTCGACAACAGCTTCGACGTCGGAGGCGCCAAGCGCGGCCCGGTGTGACGGCATGGCAGTGCCTGCAATGCCGTCGAGCGTCACGCGTCGGACCGATTCAGGCGTCGGTTCGAACCGCCAGGGACGGCGTGAGAAATCGCGGGGCGGCGGCTTTTGTACCGCTATGGCTTCTGGATCGCCGTGACCCTCCGGACCGTGGCACTTGGAGCAATGAAGCTGAAAGACGATTTCGCCTCTCGCCAGGCCTGCGCCGGTGGCTGGCGCCGCGCTAGTCCGCAAAGATGCCGAAACGCGGGCCGCTGGCGTCTGGTTCATCCGCAGCATTCGGCCCAATGCAACGGCGCTCAGCAACGCGACGAGTAGGCCGCAAACGGTCGCCAGGTTTTTCAACGGCCAACCTCCGCCTTTGACACGTGCTGCGATGTCGGGAAATCGGCGATCCGAGTGACGACGACGCGCTTGCCCGATTCATCGAGCTCGTTCCAAGCTACGACCATGCCTGCTTCTCCGCAGGCGATCGCGGGCCGCGTCTGGAAACGTTTGGGCCGCGGTGCAATGGCAACCGCAGCGGAGAACCGCCCATCGGCGTGCGTCGCAACGGCGTGCATGATGACTCGCCCGGTGCCCGTCGGTGGGCCGTGCTGGTGGATGCCGTGCCGGCCCGTTGCGCCAGCGGCTGACGCAGCCGGCTCATCGGCAAGGCTCTCTTCCCAAACTGCGTGCAAGCGGCCATTTTGATCGGCGCACAACTTGGCATTTCCTTGCGTACCAGGGCCTACGGAGTGCAACGGCTCAACCTCGAACTGCAAAGTATCGAGCGGCGCCCGGCCATAATAGACGCGCTCGGTACCGCTGTGGGCGTCCATCCATACGACGTGTACTTGCCCATTTAGAATCGCCAGGCTCGGTCCATCGTGTGGACAGCCGTCAAACTGCCAGCGCGGGGCCGTTACCGGGAATGTTTCCGACAATGCCGCCTCGCGGCCGGTCATTTTGGTCAACCAGATATCGCGATATCCATCGAGATCATTCCGAAAAGCGACGAACGTTTCGCCTTTTTCCGAGACGGCGGCGGCGGTCGGACAGCACGGACAAACTCCGGCAGCTCGTTCACCGCCATAAAACTCTGCCTCAGCGGCAAAAGCTTCGTCTGTGGCGGCGCGGACCGCGGCGAAGACCTGTTGAGGCCCGTGGCGGCTGTCGAGCCAAGCGCAAACGGCCCTTCCGTGCGCGTTCACGGCCAGGCTGCTGAACGTCGGCCGAGCAGCATCGCTCTGGTGAACGCAAACCGGTTCGCTGAAGGTCTGCCCGCCGTCGTGCGTGCTGGCAAGCATCATGCGGATGGTGGCACCGTCCGGCGGCGCTTCGTTCCAAGCCAGCAGCATCGTATCGCCAAAAGCGGCCACGAGCGGCACCATGCGCCGTTCGAATCCGCCGCTCTTACCTTTCGATTGCGACTTGAAGATGCCCGACTTGCGGACCTCGCGCGGTCCGCTAAAGCCGCTGCCGACGCTCGAAACGGCGACAAAGAGCGTCCGCTCAAGGTCGCTGGTTTTGGAGGCCCAGGCCAGACACACTCGGCCTCTTGCGTCGATGGCCAGTGTTGGCGCCTCCTGCATATCACGCACGTCGGCATCCGACAGAGCGAATTCGCGAGTTGCAGGAGTTTGGCCGGCGCGCGGTGGCTTAGTGCTTTGCACAATGGCGTCGCCCGTCGAATCGCCGTTCGAAGCGATACCGAGCGCGGCATCTGGAGCATCCGCGGTGGGGCTGCCGAGAGGAAGGAAATATCCTCCGGCCAGGCCTGCGAGTAACAGGGTGGCTGCGCAAAGCGACCACCACGGCCGCAGGCGGCGCACGTTAGGCGAATCTATGAGCATGATGGTTCCTTTATTTTGGAGTGCTGCGATTCATCGCCGCTTTTTTTCATCGCGATCAACACCACTCTCCGCGCCTGGTTGCTACTCCTTCAAAAAATCGTTCACGGTTTCTCCGCCGGCGCGCGTGGCGACATAGAGCCACATGACCGGGTTCACCGACTCACTGACGAATCGCACGCTGCCGTCGCACAGCAACAGGTTGACTCCTGTGGGGTGCCAGCTTCGCGCCCCTTTCAAGCCGTAGTTGTTGGCGCTGTTTAAACAGTCGAACAGCGGCGAATTGGGAACGAGGTAATGGTTATAGGCAGTCGACAGATACCCGCCGTTGATCCAGCGGTCGCCGCGCTGCCCCGTGTAGGTGCTGGTCGCGGCGCAGGTGGCCGGATCCATGGCGCTGCCGCTGATGTCGATGGCCAGCGTCATGGGGGCCATCTTTGGCAGCGGGCTGGGGGCGGCCGAGAGCGATGCCTGGCCGTTGCCGTAAGTCGCTTCGCTAAAGCAGGCGGTGTTGCTCAAACCGTCGAGAATGCTGGCCATGCGAATTGGCTGCAGCCCGGTCGCACTCGTGAGCACGAACACTCCGTCCGCCGAGAGGTAATCGCCGTTGACCACCCCGCTTTTACTGGCGCCTGTGCCGGTGCAGGTCACGTAGTTCGTGCCGCCAAAGATCACGCCGGGCGTAGCGCCATTGCCTCCTTGCACCGCGCCTATGTCGCTGGGGCAGTTGAACACCGGCACCGGCATGTGGGCGGCCGCTGCGTTGTACCCCTTGTACGTTGACGTGGCGCCTTGGATGCCGGTGAAGTCGATCAGCCGAAAGATCGGCTCTTGCTCGCAGTACGGCAGCAAGTGAGCATGAGCCGAGAAGGCCATCGGGTAGGTGTCGCGCACGCCGGGAAAACGACGGATGGCGTCATGGTAGTGGTGTATGGCGATGCCGAGTTGCTTCAGGTTGCTGTTGCAATTGGCGCGGCGCGCCGACTCCCGGGCCGCTTGCACGGCCGGCAGGAGCAACGCCACGAGAATGCCGATGATGGCAATCACCACCAGCAACTCGATTAGCGTGAAACCGTTATTATTTTTCAGGTTGTGCTTAAACACGACTAGTTCCTTGTTCGATCAACGAGACTTACGCCGACAGCGACAACGCACGCAGGTTCGCACGCACCCAATCCGACAACGACAGGCCGTGATTTCGGGCGGCCTGCTCGAAAATCTCTTTCTCTTTCGGTGTCAATCGGATCTGCAATTTATTTGTCCGCCCGATGCCCGGACGGCCTGGCCTTCGCTTTACGGCCTTGGTTGCTTCCATAGCCTGACTCCTGTTTGATCCGGTTTGTAAAACGCCCGCGCATTTGCGTCCTGCGCCGAACAATTGGCGCAAGCTCATGCACTTGCGGACGAGAGCGCGCTCGCAACGCAACGAATCCGATGACGTCGCACAAGCGGCGTCAAACGTGCAGCGAGCGACGCGCGTGGCCTGAAAACCGCCAAATATCAATCACGGCGCGCACTGCTGGCGCGCAGCGCCGCTAAGATCGCGGAGGCGGCGTGGCAGGAGAAAGAGAA
>DASSFG010000592.1:0-3257 GCA_035694685.1 Pirellulales bacterium | reverse complement strand
CGGTCTCAATCGTCGCGATCGGCTTGAGGCGATCGCCCTGGCGCGGTCCGTCAAACGCGACGCCGGACAGGGCCGAGTAAAGCGTGCCGTCGTGGTGACGAATCACCATCACGCCATTCCGCCAACCGTGAAACCGGAAATCGAGGGAAGGCTCGTAGCCGCGGACAAAGCCGGCGTCGGCGTCGTAGACAAAGACCCCATAAGTGTCGCTGATCACGCGATATGGCACGAGAAAGAACCGCCAAGGAATCGCTCCGCCTTCATATTTGCCGCGCGTCCAACTCAAAACTCGGTCGTCGCTACGCAGATCGGAGCCTCGTCGCCGTGCCTCGTCGACACAGTGCGAGCAATTTGGATTCACCAGCGTCTGAAACAGCTCGGGACGGAAAAGCTGTTTGATTCGACCGGCCTCAAAATCGTCCTCCTCCGCGCTAGCGGAGAATGTCGCGGAGATGAGAACGAAGGCAAAGAGCAAGCAAGAAGAGCGCATAAAAGACCTGCTGCGGAGAGAAGACGTCGGTTCAATGGCAATTCAAAGCTTACCACGCTCGGGGGCCAATATCACCAGTTCGCTTTCGCCCACACCGCAGAAAACTTAGCCGTGATAAAGCACTAGCGGAGCGTGGCGGCGGCGCGATAACCTGTGTGCATGACGACTGCCCCCGGATTGCGGCCTCATCTCCGCGAGGCCAAACGCCTTTTGGCCGAGGGCCGCGAAGAGCTGCAACGGCGACACCGCGATGGAACGTCCGGCGTCGAACTTTGTGCCGCGCTGACCGACCTTTTCGACCGGCTGGTTCTCGAACTTTACGAGGTCGCTTTGGAAGATCTCGGCCAGTCCAGCCGCGAGGGTTGGGCCGGCCGCGTGGCGCTGGTGCCGCACGGCGGCTATGGCCGTCGCGACGTCGCCCCGTATTCCGACGTCGACCTGATGCTGCTGGTCGATCCGACGGCGGCGGGCCACGTGGCCCCACTGGCCCAACGACTGCTGCGCGATCTGTTCGACGCCGGGCTTGTCGTCGGGCAGAGCGTGCGCACGCCGCTCGAAGCTTGGCGACTGGCCAGGAAAGACCCGATCATTTGGACCTCACTGGTCGAGTCGCGTTTGCTGGCCGGCAGCGTCGGCCTATTCAGCCGATTCGCGGCGGACTTTCAAAAGCGATCGCGGCGCGCCGCGGCCGCATTGGCCGACAAGGTCGAAAAGTCTCGGAACGAAGAACGCTTGCAATACGGCGAAACGGTCTACTTGCTCGAACCTAATCTCAAACGCTCGCGAGGCGGGCTTCGCGACATTCAGTTTCTGCGTTGGATGGCGTTTGCCCGGCATGGCACGTCGGATGTTGAGGCCCTGGCCGGTTCCGGCATCCTGCTGCGCGAGGACGTAGCTGCGATCGACCGCGCGCGTGAGTTTTTGCTGCGGTTGCGTAACGACATGCACTTTCAGGCCGGCAAGGCCAACGACCTGGTCGATCGCATGGAGCAGGTCCGCTTGGCAGAGGTTTACCGCTACCGTGGCGAGGAGGGCCTGCTGCCGGTGGAACAATTTATGCGCGAGTATTTCCGCGCGACCGAAGACGTCAGCCAGGTGGTAAGGCGGTTTACGGCGGCCACGCGTCGCGGACCGCGCTGGAGTGAGTTGCTGGCCCCCTTAATCAGCCACGAGTTCGAGCGCGAATTTCGCGTCGGACCGGCGAGCATTCAGGCCAATGCCCGTGGGCTGGCCCGCTTGCAGACCGATCTGACGCGGATTTTGCACCTGGCGGTGGTGGCCAATCTTTACAACAAGCCGATCGCGCATACCACGTCGGAAGCCATCCGGGCGGCGGTGCCGAACTTGCCTGAGGAGATTTCGCCGGAAGCAGCGGAACGGTTCATCGCTTTGTTGGGCCAACCGGCAAGGCTGGGCGATGTGTTGCGCTCTCTGCACGAAATGCGGGTGCTGGAAAAGATCATTCCCGCCTTCACGCATGCCCGTTGTTTGCTGCAATTCAATGAATATCACAAGTACACCGTCGATGAGCACTGCATTCGCGCGGTTGAGCACGCAGGCGATTTTGCCGCCAACGAGGGACCGGTCGGGCATGTCTATCGCCACATCAAACGCAAATGGTTGCTGCACCTGGCGCTGTTGCTGCACGATCTGGGCAAGGGCTGTCCGGGCGACCACAGCGACGTAGGACTGAAGATTGCCCTGGAAGTCGCGGGGCGATTGTACCTTTCACCGCCCGATGCAGAAACGCTCGGCTTTCTGGTTCACAAGCATCTTTTGATGTCGCACCTGGCATTTCGTCGCGACACCAACGACGATCAGCTCATTGTGCGCTTTGCCGTCGAGGTTGGTTCGCCCGAGGTGATGCAGATGCTGTTCGTGTTGACGGCGGCCGACTTGAGTGCGGTCGGCCCCGGCGTGCTCAATGCCTGGAAGATCGACGTGTTGGCCGATTTGCACCGCCGCACGATGCAACATCTGGCGGGCGATTCCCCGGCTACCAACTCGCCCGATTATCTCGCCGAGCGGCGCAAGCAGGTGTTGGAATTGTTGCCGCCCGACGACGCTGAATGGTTTGGGCGGCAGCTTGCGGCGTTGCCCGCCCCTTATCTTTGTGCCACGCCGCCCGAGCAAATTGCCCGTGAGATGGAGCAACTTCGCTCGCTCGCGCCCGGGCAGGTCATCGCGTTGGGCAACTACCAGCCGGACCGCGGGGCCGTGGAATACAAGATCGGCACGTATGAGGCGATCACGCCCGGCGTGTTTCATAAGCTGACCGGCGCCCTGACAGGCCGCGGCTTGCAGATCCTGGCCGCCGAAATCCATACCCTGGCCGATGGTCTGGTTTTCGACCGCTTCTACGCGCTCGATCCGGACTTTAGCGGGCCGCCTCCGCCGGAACGAATCGATGAAGTCACGGCCGCGCTGCGGGCGTCGCTCTGCGACAAGCCGTCGCCGCCCCGGTTTCGCCGCGTGTGGAAAGCGGGCGAGCAGCGTCGGCAGGCGGTGCTTCCGCATCTGCCGACGCAAGTGAGGATCGACAACCATACGTCTGAGCGCTACACCATCTTCGACATCTTCGCCGCCGACCGCACCGGGTTGCTTTATACGATCGCACGTTCCCTATTCGAAAAAGGGCTTTCGGTCGGCGTCGCCAAGATCGGCACCTATCTCGACCAGGTGGTCGACGTGTTTTACGTCACGGACGAGCAGGGGCAAAAACTGCTTGACGCAGACCGGCTGAGTGTCTTGCGGCAGCGGTTGCTCG
>DASSFG010000591.1:0-3383 GCA_035694685.1 Pirellulales bacterium | reverse complement strand
TGGACTTTGGACCTATCTCTGCTTCGCCGGCGCCTTTGCCTCCGCGGTCGAACCCTTTCCCGGCACCGAGTCCCTGGAAACGCCGGGTGATCTGGCCGACCAGATGGTGTCGGGCATCGATCGCTTTCTCCTGAAACAGATCGACGCCTCGGTCGAACGTCGCAGCCGCTATTGGAAGCGAGATTTCAGCTCGCCGGAAAAATACAACGAATCGGTGGCCGAGAACCGCAAGCACCTGGCCAAGATCATCGGCGCCTTCGATCCGCGTGAGCCAATCACCGCGCTGGAATTCGTCGAAACGACTAGCCAGCGCGCGGCGGTCGGCAAGGGCGACGGCTATGAGATCTATGCCGTGCGTTGGCCGGTGCTGCGCGGCATGACGGGCGAAGGGCTGTTGCTTAAGCCGACAGGTAAAAAGCCGGTGGCTGACGTCGTGGCGGTGCCCGACGCCGATCAGACTCCCGAGATGATCGTGGGCCTGGTGCCGGGCGTTGAGCCTGAAGCGCAGTTTGCCCGTCGCCTGGCCGAGAGCGGTTGCCGGGTGGTCGTGCCGATGCTCATCGACCGGGCCGACACTTATTCGATCTCCGCGGGCGGCGCTCGGCCGACGAACCAACCGCATCGTGAGTTCATTTATCGGCAGGCGTTCGAGATGGGGCGGCACATTATCGGCTACGAAGTGCAGAAGATTCTGGCGCTGGTCGATTGGTTTACCAACGACGCCAAGGACGGGGACGCCAAGATCGGCGTGTTCGGATATGCCGAAGGTGGCCTGCTGGCTCTGTATGCCGGCGCTCTCGACACGCGCATCGATGTAGCTTGCGTGAGCGGCTATTTCGGCCCGCGCCAACGCGTCTGGGAAGAGCCGATTTACCGTAACGTGTTTGGCCTATTGGACGAGTTTGGCGACGCGGAATTGGCCAGCCTGGTCACTCCACGCGCTTTGATCGTTGAGGCCAGTCGCGCGCCAACGGTTGACGGTCCACCGGCACCGCATGATGGTCGTAGCGGCGCGGCACCGGGCAAATCGGAAACGCCAAAGGCTGGGGCCGTGAAGGTGGAGTGGGACCGTGCTTCGAAATGGTTCCTTAAGCCAGGTCCCCCTTTGCCGCACTTAAGCCTCACAAGCGCGAAAGGCGCAAGCGGTGACTTAGACGTGAAGCTCGGTGCGGCCCTCGGCGACTTTATGAACACGCTGGCTGAATCAAAACCCGCTGAGTCAGCCAACGCCCCCACCTACGATCGCCCCGGCTTCAATCCTCAGGAGCGGCTCAAGCGGCAGCTTGATGAAATGACCGAGTACACGCAGCACCTGATGCGCGAGGGCGAGTACACGCGCAAGGCGCTGTGGTCGAAAGCCAGCCGAAAGTCGGTCGACGAGTGGCGAGAGACCTCGGCCCAATATCGAAAGATGTTCGCCGACGAAGTGATCGGCCGGTGGGAAATGAACCGTCTGCCGCCCAAGCCGCGCAGCCGAAAAGTGTACGATGAGGCTAAATACACGGGCTACGACGTGGTGCTCGACGTTTTCCCCGACGTGTTCGCTTATGGCATTCTGCTCGTGCCGAAGGATCTCAAGCAAGGCGAGCAGCGGCCTGTGGTCGTCTGCCAGCATGGACTGGAAGGACGGCCGCAAGACGTGGCCGATCCCAAGATCAACAACCCGGCCTACAACCAGTTTGCCATCCGGCTGGCCGAACGCGGCTTTATCACCTTCTCACCTCAGAATCCGTACATCTTCACCGACCGCTTCCGCACTTTGCAGCGCAAGAGCAACGCGCTCGGCAAGACCCTGTTTTCGACGATTGTGCCGCAGCACCAGCAAATTACCGACTGGCTGGCCTCGTTGCCGATGGTTGATCCCAAGCGGATCGGTTTCTACGGGCTGTCGTACGGCGGCAAATCGGCCATGCGCATTCCAGCCCTGGTCGACCGTTATTGCCTGTCGATCTGTTCGGCCGACTTCAACGAATGGATCTGGAAAAACACCTCCACGCGGGCGCCGTACAGTTATATCGGCACCGGCGAGTATGAAATCTTCGAGTTCGATTTGGGCAACACGTTCAACTACGCGGAGATGGCCGGTTTGATTTGCCCGCGGCCCTTCATGGTCGAACGCGGGCACCACGACGGCGTGGCGCCGGACGAGTGGGTGGCCTACGAGTTTGCCAAGGTGCGGCTGCTCTATTCCGACCTGAAGATACCCGAGCGGACGACGATCGAATTTTTCGACGGGCCGCACACGATTCACGGCGTCGGCACGTATGCATTCCTGCACCAGCACCTCAACTGGCCCGAACCCGCGGTGCCCGTGGCGAAGTAGTTTTGGAGTGCGGCGATTTATCGCCGCTTTAGTCGGTAGCGGAGCGACCTTTCTTTCGTCGTGCCGGACGTTGGTGGTCGGCCGACGCATCAAAGAAAGCGGCTCCGCCGCATGCCAAAGCGGCGATAAATCGCCGCACTCCAAAGGGTTGCTACCCCCGCACGGTGGCGCGCAGCCGTTCGACCAAATCGGCGATGTCAATCGGTTTTTCGATCAGGGCCGCGACTTCGAGTGCGGCGACTTCGGCCAGTCGGCTTTGGGTGAGGTCGCCCGTCAGTACGAATACCGGCAGCCTGGCGTGCCGGCCGTCGTTGCCACGGATCGCTCGAATCACGTCGGCGCCGTCCAGGTCGGGCAACATCATATCGATCAACACGGCGTCGAAATGCTCTTGGGAGAGCTTCGACAGGGCGGTTTGACCGTCAGGCGCTTCGACGACGGTGGCTCCCTCCTGCCGTAACAGCATGGCGGTGCCCTCGCGAGTGCTGGCGTGGTCTTCGACGAGCAACAGTTTCAATCCTAGCGGAGTGGCCGAAGTTGCTCGAGCGGCGGAAGGAACCACGGCCGGCACGGGGCCCTCGGTGCTAATGGACGTGGAGACGACGCAAGACGCCGGCAGGGCGACGGTGAACACGCTGCCTCGGCCTGCCTCGCTGGCCACTTCGATCGTGCCGCCCATCACGTCGAGCAGCCGTTTGCAGATGGCCAGCCCCAGCCCGCTGCCTTTGTTTCGATCGCGGGCCGGATTATGGATCTGAGCGAACTCGTCGAAAATGCTCTCCAGGTGTTTCGCTTCGATGCCCATGCCCGTATCGATCACGCGGATCAACAGCCGCCGCTCCTGCGAGGGCAACAGCTCGACTTCAATTCGTATCTCTCCTTGATCGGTGAATTTCAGTGCGTTGCCGATCAAGTTGCCCAAGATGCGCGCCAGCTTCACTCGGTCGGTGCGGACGCGCACTTCGTCCTTGCTCGGCGGCACGACCAACGGCAGCCCTTTTTGCGCGGCAAGCGGCGAAAGCTGGCGGACTTCTTCGTGTACGAGCTGCCACAGCGGGAA
>DASSFG010000590.1:0-16598 GCA_035694685.1 Pirellulales bacterium | reverse complement strand
ATCGGCAGGACCGACAAACAGCAGGTCGACGCCGTCAATCGCCGCAATTTGCTCGGCCTCGGCCAGGGCGCCGAGCGTCTCGATCTGGATGGCGACAAAATGTTCGCGATTGGCCCGTTCGGCAAACTCTGCCTGCGTGCGATGGGTGTAGTCGGCGTCGCGGCCGGAGGTGTTCATGCCGCGCATGCCGCGCGGTGAGAACTTGGTCCAGGTGACAAACTCTTCCGCTTGCGCCGCCGAGCGGATTTGCGCCGCCATCACGCCGCCGGCGCCGGCTTCAAGGTTTTGCGTGACCTGCGCATAGTTGGTGGGCGCCATCCGCACGAACTGATCGAGGGAGTTGGCCCGCGCAGCCTGCGCCGCCAGCTCGATGTCGTGCCAGGTCAGTCCCACATGCTCCTGGTCGAGCCAAAAGCCGTGGAAGCCGCCGCCCAGCCCGAACAGGTCGATCAGAGCGGGGCTGATTAACCGTCCGAGACAGAAAATGCGGCACAGCTCATTCTTCGCCAGCAGGTCTTTGAATCGTCGCGTCATCGTATGGAGCGGGAGTGCTGAAAATTTAATACGTCGCACGGCCGATACTGATTCGTAGGTCAGGCTTTCCAGCCTGACGGGTGCCAGGCTGGAAAGCCTGACCCACATGAACGGCCGACGCCTCAATTGGCCCGCGCGACGTATCAGAATCCACGGCAGTTTGACGGTGGGCCGCTCGCGCGTCAAGTATCGCAAACGCGTGTTGGTCCTGACCCTGACCTGGTCAGAGCATGTAGCTTTGGAAGTTTGTCAGGCTAAAAGCCTAACCTACTGGTGGGCCGGCGCTCGCTCCGCTCACTTGTCCCACCCTACGGGCGCTGCCAGTAATCAGGCAAGCCCGGTTTTGTGTCGATCAGAATCTCCAAGATGGCTCGCCGATCGGAGGCCGAGAGCCGAGCAAAGTCGCTCGTCTGATCTTTGCCCGTCAACACCTCGTGCAACCGGCGGTAGACATAATCTTTGACGACCTTCGGCAGGCCGTCAAACGCCGCGGAATAGATTTCGTAGCTGCACGGGTATTTGAACAACCGGTGCTCAAGATCGAAGTCGCGCAGCGACCGTCCCTGCTTGTCGCGCGGTCCACGGGCGGCGAACTCGTCGACAAAGCCCGACGTGCCGGCGATTCGTCCCTCAAGCGGCGCTTCGTCGACAAACAGCAGATAGCGCAGCAGTTTCTCGGCCGGACTTTTGAAGCGGCTTTGCGTGCTCTCCGACAGGTAACCGTCGGGACGCCCTAGTGCCTTATTGATCGACTCCTCGTAGTGTAACGCCATGCGCGCCTGGTAATTGGCGGCAGTAATGAGGTTGTGCATCTTGACCTGGTGCTCCAGCACCATCAAAGCCACGATGTCGCTGTGAGGCGTGAGGTAGGGCGACGTATCGACCAGCGTGGCCAGATCGGTCACGTTGGCGCCGGCCGCCGTCTCCAGCAACTCGGGTCGCTGGCGGTTGGTGACGATGACGTTGCCCATGTGCGTTTGGCGGCCGTGCGTGCCCGTGACGAACCAGCCGCCCCAGCGCTCCTTGAGCGGGCTTTCGTGGTTGGTATTGAACGTGCCGGCGTTAAACACCGGCATGCCCTGGGCGTCGGGGAACACGGACCGGACGAGATGCCCCGGCACGTCCTGCGTCTTCGAGGAGGCGTGGCATTGCAAGCAGTCATGAGTTTGCCGCTGGAACGTCGGCTTCTCAACCGCTTCTTGCCGCAGCGTGTAAAAAATCGCGCCTTGTCGCGGGTCGGCGGTCGAGACTTCGATGACTTCGCCCTGCTGGCAGAAGCCGACGTAACTGTCGTCATTAAAGTAGACTGCCCGAGGTGTGCGGCGTGAAATCTTGCTGCGTTGAAAGCTCGTCTTGGAGAACACCAGCACTTGGGATGAGGGCGAGACGCCTAGCTCACGCAGCACGTCGGCGAGGTAACCATGCTCGTCATCATACCTGATGGACGCCTCGCCTGAATCCAATTTCATCTGCAAGCGCGACACCGGATTATCGACCGGCGCGGTGAGATAATTGATCGGCTCGGATTCAAAGGGAAGGTCCGCCCGGGCCACAGTGGCGAGCGAGAGCAACGCGGCGCAGAACATGGCCACCCAACGGATTCGTTTAACCGGCCGCCAGCGGCGCCCGCGGGATTTAAATTGAAGAACGGGTGGCGTCTCGCATGCAACGCGAGCCTGCTGGTACCACCCAACGCGTAAACAACTACTTTTTCTCATCGCTTTCTCTCCTCTGCCATTCTAGATACTGGGCCGGGCTTCTGCCGGCAGGCGACGGACCGTATCTCGCTTGACCGCAGTCGCCTTCCCACCCCCCACCGACCAGCCGGTTTTCAGTCCCAGCACGAACCAACCGAGTCCCACGATGCCGATGGCGAAAATCGTGTCGCCCACGACCCGCAGCCAACGCAGGCGGTCCATCAGGTCGGTTTGTAAGAATTCGGCACTACGGGCGTACCACATGCCGTGCGTGACGCTGGCCCAGGCCTGCATCATGCCCACGGGCAGCAGGCTGATGAGCACCATCAAGGCCAGGCCGATGTTAATCGACCAGAAGCAAAAGCCCAACAGCCGCGTCTTCCAGACATTCTGCGTGGCGAGTCCTTTAAGGCAGAACAACATCAGGCCGATGCCCAGCATGCCGTACACGCCAAACAAGGCCGTGTGTCCGTGAACCGGCGTGGTGTTCAGCCCCTGCATGTAATAGAGGGCAATGGGGGGATTGATCAGGAAGCCGAACAGGCCGGCTCCGACAAGATTCCAAAAGGCGACGGCCACGAAGAAATAGATGGGCCATTTGTAACTCGCCACCCAAGGCCGGGCACGGGTGAGCGTTAGGTTCTCATAAGCCTCGAAGCCGATCAGCACCAGTGGCACGACTTCCATGGCGCTGAACGTCGCCCCCAGTGCCAGCACCGCCGTGGGCGTGCCGGTGAAGTATAAGTGGTGGAACGTGCCGATGATTCCGCCCGAGAGAAAAATTGTGGTTGAGAACAACACCGCGGCAGCGGCGGTCGCTGCTCGCAGCAATCCCATGCGCGTGAAGAGAAAGGCGATGACGACGGTAGCAAAGACCTCGAAAAAGCCTTCGACCCAGAGGTGTACGACCCACCACCGCCAATATTCGGCGATGGCCAGGTTCGTTTGCCGTCCCCACATCAGGCCCGCGCCGTAAAAACCGGCGATGGCCAGCGAAGAGATGAGAAACAGCCCGAGCAAGTGTCGGCCTTCGCCCGGCTGCTTGAACGCCGGCCACATGGCGCCGGCCATCAAAGCCAACCAGATAAACAAGCCCGAAAACAAAAAGAGCTGCCAGAAGCGGCCGAGATCGACGTATTCATAACCCTGATGGCCGAACCAGAAATTCATTTCCAAGCCCAGCCGTTGCTGCACTGCCAGCCATTGGCCGGCCATCGAGCCGAGCACGATCACCAACAAACAGCCGAAGAGCACGTTGACACCCAACCGTTGAAACTTCGGCTCATAGCCCGAGACGGCCGGCGCCATGAAGAGCCCGGTTGCCAACCAGGCGGTGGCGATCCAGAAGATGCCAAGCTGCGTATGCCAGGTGCGCGTCACCGCGTAAGGCAGGTACTTGGCCAGCGGAATGCCATAGAAGCCGGAGCCTTCCACGCCATAGTGGGCCGTGACGGCACCGAGCCCGACCTGCAACACCATCAGGGCAGCGCAGACCCAAAAGTATTTGAGCGTGGCCCGCATCGAAGGCGTCGGGGAAAGCGCCAACAGCGGATCCGTTTCCGGCAGACCATCTGACTCGTCGTGTTTGCGGTTCTGCACGGCGAAGTACCAGGCCAAGGCGCCGATGCCGGCCAACAAAAACACGAAGCTCAATACCGACCAGACCACGATTGAACCGGTCGGGGCATTACCGACCAGCGGTTCAGCCGGCCAGTTTTGAGTATACGTAACGTCGCTGCCCGGCCGGTCGGTCACGCAGGCCCACGATGCCCAGAAAAAGAACGAGTTGAGCGACTGCTGCCGCTCGGGCGACTTGATGGCATTGGCCGGAATCGCGTAGGCATCGCGCAGACGGTCCAGCTCGGGAGAATTTCCAAACAGCCCGGCGTAGTGTGGGCCGACGGCGGCGATTGCCTCGGCCCGCACTGGCGAAACGACCAGATCACCAGATTGCGGATCGTAGCGGTTGGTGCGCAATTCCTTTCGCAATCGCGCCCGCAGTGCAGCCTGGTTTTCGTCATCGAGCCGCTCGTAATTCGTTTGGTGTTCGTCTTGCGCCCAGCGATCGAGAATCCAGCTCGCCTCGCGGTGCAGAAAATCGGCCGACCAGTCGGGGGCGACATAGGCCCCGTGCCCCCAGACGGAGCCAACTTCCTGTCCGCCCAGCGACTGCCAGACGTTCTGGCCGTCTTTAATCTGCTGGCCGGTGAAGAGCACGCTGCCGTCGGCGGTGACCACCCGTGCGGGCACTGGTGGCGCTTGGCGGTAGATTTCGCCCCCAAAGTACCCGAGCACGGCGAATGAGCCGGCCACGACCAGGCCGAGACCCAGCCAGAGTTTTCGATAGTGCATGGTTTGCTCCGTCAGTAGGTCAGGCTTTCTAGCCTGACAGGATTTCGCGTATTTCTGGTAGTGGTGAACTTCCTTAGTTTGTACAGGCTAGAAAGCCTGACCTACGGGCAGCAAGAATTGTGCTGCCTGCTGCCATTCTCAGCAGCCGGCTCAGTGGGATAGATCTCTTGGCGGCGGTGATTCAACGCCTCGACGAATTCCCGACAATCGACGTCCATCCGCCGGCACGCTTGCTCGATGGTGACGATGCGCGCAATCGAGCGGCGCAGACGCGGATTGGACAGCATCTTGAAGCCATAGGCCACAAACGTTTCGATCAAAAGTGGATAATGATCCAACACGCCGGCTACGGTTGAGCCGGGCCCGATGGCGCCGTCGGCAACCGGAACCTGAAATTGGTCGAGGGCAACCTGGACTCGTCCTGACATGACGCGCCACAAGTGTACACCCCAAATCGCCAGGCCGGTCACCTCCAGCAGACCGCTGACGCCGGCGAAAGCGAACGCACGCGGCGTAAAATCGGTGAGTGTTTGGCCCATCACTCGCAAGCTGCAACCCGTGTTGATCAACACAAAAGGTAGCCACAAACGCGACAGACTCGACGACGCGATACCGTTAAGCGTGGGAACCACCTTGGCCGCCACCCCCACGATCATCAGGCTGATAAACCCGACCGTGATGGCGTGACGCGTGGCACCGTAATAAGCGTGCGAAAAACCGAGCCGTGCGGCCTCGCTATCGGCGGCAAATGCCCTTAGCAGCACATGCTGATAGACGGGCAGCAGGGCCAGCATCGCCAGTGAAACGAACAGCCAAGTGTAAGCCGCCCGCAGAAACTTCAAGCTGCGATCCGCCTCCTCGGAAGGTGCAAAAACGTGCCAGCTTTTTACGAGCAAGGCTGAGGTGCCCAAAAGCAACAGCACGGAGCCGTACCACAGGGCAGCCCAGGCATGACCTGCGGTCTTCATCAAGAGCAAGCCCGCGATTTCGCCGACGATGGCCGCGTTCACGAGCGACAAGCCGACCAGGCTCAAGCGTTCATTAATCTTCGGCAGGCCATAAAAGTGATGAAAGATCCGCTGGCTCACGCCAAAGATCATCAGCATGGCGAAGCCGTGAATCTGCACATCGCGCAACGGCGCTTGCCAGGTCGAGACCAGTGCGACCAATCGCTCGCCACTGGCTGCAGCCGTGGCGGTAAGATAGACGCTTTCGTAAATCGCCTGGATAACGAACCAGGCCAACGCTGAAACGATGTAGTAATCGTAAAACACGAGCGGCTTGGCGCTATGTCGCCAGGTGGTGGCGATCACGGCGACGAAGGTTGTGATGGCCATCACTTCCAAGCACGAAGCGCCGACGGCGACGTACCAGGCGAAGGGATGATCGGCGGCAAGCAACTGGCCCAGCGAGCGGCCGACCAAGCCGGCCAGCAACATCCACAAAGTCGCCAGCGCCAGCCGCGGATAGGCCAGCGAGGCATGTTTGAACCGCGGGAAAGCTTGATAGGCGAACCCCATCACGAACAGACCGACCCAACCGAAAATCTGCGCGTGACCGTGGGCATTGATTTCTTGCAGGCCCGCAGTCGTGAACGAACCGGCCATCGCGATCCGCGCCAGCAGCCAGGCGCCCCAGACCGCGCCCAACGTCAGCACCACGCCGATGCCCGCTTTGAAAAACGGCCGGTAGATGTCGTCGCCTAGTTGTGGTCGATCCACAACGCTCAGGTCCGTCCTCCGCCGCGGCTCGTGGTTGATTTCCTCCAGCAACCGCATGAGCGGCACCTCGTGGGCGCGCGCGAAGAACCCCAAGGTTTCGACGGGCCCTTGCTGACCACCGCAGCCACGCAGCCCATACCGATCAAGTACGGTGCGTGCTTGCGGGAGCCTGCGGAGCAAATCGGGGATCAGTGTTGAACTATCTGGCCAGGTAGTCGTCATGGTCGTGGATCCGTATAACGGATATGTGGATATTTATATCCTTTATCTGCAGACGTGTAAAGGGCTTTTTTCGATTCGCCGAGGTTCCGCGTGTATGCCTGTGGTGGAAACCACATAAGCAACGCGCGTGCCGTCACGCGAAACGCCTGCTAGTCAGCATCCCACGGCCCGATCAATGGATCTGCGAGACGGCTTCAGCTTCTTGCACTGTGCGGATTCGACCGTTGCAGCGTGCGTTTTGGCACATGATTCACTACTAACTTCGGAGCAATATCGCACGAGGATTCGATACGTTCTTAAACGTAGCGTACTAGGATGCCGGATTGCCGCCATCTGCCGAGGGAGCCGCCGGCTTGATCATCAGGGTGCCCACCATCGAGAAGTAAGCACGGCATCCGCTAGACGTTCCTGATCGGCTCCCTTCCCGCGGTCGCGCTTGCATACAGGTAGTCGCGATTCAGCCGCGCGATGAAGTCGATGCTGATGCCTTTCGGGCAGACGGCCTCGCACTCGCCGTGATTGGTGCAGCTTCCGAAGTCGAGATCGTGCATGCCGTCGACCATCCGCAATGCCCGCTGGCAACGTTCGGGCTGCCCCTGCGGCAAGAGCCCAAGGTGCGAGATTTTGGCCGCCGTAAAGAGCATGGCCGAGGCGTTGGGGCAGGCCGCAACGCAGGCTCCGCAGCCGATGCACGCCGCGGCGTCCATCGCGCGGTCGGCGGCTTCTTTCGAGACCAAAATCGAATTCGCCTCGGGCGCGCTGCCCGTGCGGGCTGAGATAAACCCGCCCGATTCGATGATCCGATCGAGCGCGCCGCGATCGACGACCAGGTCTTGCACGACGGGCAAGGCCCGCGCGCGAAACGGTTCGACCACCAACGTCGCTCCATCGGGAAAGTGGCGCATGAAAAGCTGGCAGACGGTCGTCAGACGCAAAGGGCCGTGGGCGACGCCGTCGATCATGAACCCGCAACTGCCGCAGATTCCCTCCCGGCAGTCGTGGTCGAAGGCGACCGGCCGCTCGCCCCGCGCGATCAACTGCTCGTTCAGCACGTCGAGCACTTCGAGAAACGACATGTCCGGGCTGACGTCGTCGATTGCGTAAGACAGGAGTGTGCCGGCTTCGCCGGTCGAGGCTTGTCGCCAAATTTTCAAAGTCAGCTTCATTACTTGTAGCTCCGCTGCGTCGGCTTGACGTAGTCGAACACCAAGGGCTCTTTGTGCAAAAGCGGCGGCCGCCCGACTTCGGTAAACTCCCAGGCCGACGCATGGCTGTAGCACTCATCGTCGCGCAGGGCTTCGCCTTCGGGCGTTTGGTGCTCCTCGCGAAAATGGGCGCCGCACGATTCGTCGCGGTCGAGCGCGTCGCGGCACATCAATTCGGCAAACTCCAGAAAATCGGCGACTCGGCCGGCGTGTTCCAACGTCTGGTTGAACTGGGCGCCGCTGCCAGGCACCTTAACGCTTTGCCAGAATTCCTGGCGCAGCTCCGGGATGCGGGCCAGTGCATGCTGGAGCCCGGCGGCCGTGCGCGACATGCCACACTGGTTCCAGACCAGGTCGCCCAGTTCGCGATGAAACGAATCGGCCGAACGCAGGCCGGCGGCTGAAAGTAGTTTCGCAATGCGATCGGCCGCCTCCTGCTCCGTTTGCCGGAAGGCGCGGTCCTCGGGCGAAAGACGATCGACAGGTGAGATGCGGGCCAGATAATCGCCGATCGTGTACGGCAGAATAAAGTAGCCGTCGGCCAGGCCCTGCATCAAGGCGCTGGCGCCGAGCCGGTTCGCCCCCTGGTCGGCGAAGTTGGCCTCGCCGATGACAAACAGCCCTTCGATGTTGCTCATCAGGTTGTAATCGACCCACAATCCGCCCATGGTGTAATGGATCGCCGGGTAAACCCGCATCGGCTGCCGATAGGGATTTTCGCCCGTGATCCGCTCGTACATCTCGAACAAGTTTCCATATCGCTGGCGGACCACGTCTTCGCCGAGCCGTGCGATGGCCGCGGCGAAGTCGAGATAGACGCCTCGCCCGCCCGGCCCTACGCCGCGTCCCTCGTCGCAAACGTCCTTGGCGTTGCGCGAGGCGACGTCGCGCGGCACGAGATTGCCGAAGCTGGGATACTTGCGCTCGAGAAAATAATCGCGCTCGGCCTCGGGTATCGCGCTCGGCGGGCGCGCGTCGCCGGCTTGCTGGGGCACCCAAATGCGGCCGTCGTTGCGCAGCGACTCGCTCATCAACGTGAGCTTGCTCTGATGTTCGCCCGAGGCCGGAATGCACGTGGGATGGATTTGCGTGAAACAGGGATTGGCCAGCAGCGCACCGCGGCGATACGCCCGCCAGATGGCGGTGACGTTGCTCGCCTTGGCGTTGGTCGAGAGATAGTAGACATTGCCGTAACCGCCCGTGCCCAGCACGATTGCGTCGGCCGAGTGCGACGAAATCGCGCCCGTGAGTAGGTTGCGCGTGACGATGCCGCGGGCACGCCCATCGACTACCACCAGGTCGAGCATTTCGTGCCGCGGGTGCATTGTCACTTGACGCAAGGCAATCTGTCGGGCCAGGGCCGAATAGCAGCCGAGCAAAAGCTGCTGCCCGGTTTGCCCGCGGGCGTAGAATGTGCGCGAGACCTGCGCGCCGCCAAACGAACGGTTGGCCAAATAACCGCTATACTCGCGCGCGAACGGCACGCCCAAGGCAACGCACTGGTCGATGATGGCCATGCTCAGCTCGGCGAGCCGATAGACGCTCGCCTCGCGGCTGCGGAAATCACCGCCCTTGACGGTGTCGTAGAAGAGCCGATAAACACTGTCGCCGTCGCCCTGATAATTTTTGGCGGCGTTGATGCCACCCTGGGCCGCGATCGAATGCGCTCGCCGCGGACTGTCGTGGAAACAAAAACAGCTTACTTGGTAGCCGAGCTGAGCCAGCGTCGCCGCGGCCGAGCCGCCCGCCAGGCCCGTGCCCACCACAATCACCTTGTATTTCCGCTTGTTCGCCGGATTGACCAGCTTCATCTCGCAGCGGTGCTTCGACCACTTTTGCTCGATTGGGCCGGAAGGCACTTTGGGATCGAGAGACACGGCCAGCCTCCTCACTCGACGATACCGGCCAAAATGGCCAGCGGAATGGAGACGTATCCGGCCGTGATCGCCAGTGCGATGGCCGGCGCCAAGCCTCGCCTGAGCCGGCGATAACGGGGGCTACTGATTCCCAGCGTATGGAGCAAGCTCCAAACGCCGTGGTAGAGGTGCAAGCCGAGCAACAACATGGCGGCGATGTAGACGCCCGAAATCGCCGGCATCTGAAAGGCCAGTACGACGTTCCGGAACACGTCGTCGTGGTTGTAGCCCGGCCCGGTGACGAGAAACGTGAACATCGCCAAATGGTAAATCACGTAGAGCAAAACCAGTGGACCACTGATCGCCATCGTTCGCGCAGCGTAGTTGGTCTCGACGTCGCGTTTCACGGCATAATGGACCGGCCTTGCCCGGTAATTGACGAGCACAAGCTGCACGGAGGCGATGACGTGGACCGCCAGCGCCACGAGCAAAACGGTCCGGGCCGTCCAAAGCAATTCGGGCATGCGCCGCAGCAAGGCGGCGTACTCGTTGAGTTTCTCGGCGCCGAGAAAGATTTGCAGGTTACCGGCGAGATGCGTGATGACGAACAGGAACAGCACCAGGCCCGAGGCCGCCATCACCAGCTTCTTGCCCACCGTGGTGCGATAAAATGCGGCCAGGCGATTCGACGAGCGGCGGTTCGCCGGCCGCGGTTTGAGCTCAGTCGCCGGGGTCATTTACAGCATGCTGGGCGTGGGATTGTGCTCGGCAACGCCGGGGTCGTCGTCGGTAAGCGGTTGTGGCGAGTGACTCCATCCCTGATAGCCCGCCAGCGAACTGCCTTGTTCGAATTTGTGGACGCCGTTCTCCTCCGACAACGTAGCCCAGCGCACGTAAGCCAGCAATTGCTGTTCGCCGTCGAACGTCGCCACCAGCTTTCGCGGCACGCCGCGCTTGGAACCATAAAGATAGTGCATGTCTCCTCCTCGCCGCGCTACAGTAGACCCGGCACTCCGTGACGGGAGCGCTAGCCCGTCGCCTTTGGCGACGGATTCTCCGCCACGGAGTGTCGGAGCTACCGCATGCCATCAACGCGTTGCCGGATTGACGTCCGCGGGTTCACCACCGCCGGTCCCCGTCGGCCCGCTGCCAATGCCGCCCGTCCCAGTGTTGGTGTGGGGCTGCTCTTCCATATAACCCCCGCCGGTCGTACCGCGGATCGACGTTGCCGAAGAGTTGGGTTTGGAACAACCGTTTACAAACAGAGCAGTAACGATGCAGGCGATTGCGCAAAGCTTCATTTAAATCTCCTCTTGTAGGTCAGGCTTTCCAGCCTGACACCGCTTGCTCAAAAACGGTCTTGTAGGTCAGGCTTTCCAGCCTGATACCCCTTGCCCAGAAACGGTCTTGTAGGTCAGGCTTTCCAGCCTGACACCCCTTGCCCAGAAACGGTCCGTGCATCCTGCTAAGTCAGGCTGGAAAGCCTGACCTACACGCGGCGTCCACGTGCGCCGGCACGTGGCTTGGCATTTTGACGGCTCAGGAACTGTCTTAACGCCAACGCGCCGCTGTGCTCCTCGTCGTGGGCGGCGTAGACGAGCGTGACTTTTCCCTTGCGCTCTTTCTCGCGCAGCTCGTTCACCGCTTCGCGATTGTTGCGCAATTCCTCCCAATAGCGCCGGCGAAACTCCTGCCAGCGTTCCGGATCGTGGCCGTACCATTTTCGCAATTCGGTGCTGGGCGCCACGTCTTTGAGCCAGGCGTCGATCGCCACCTTCGCTTTGCTCACGCCCCGCGGCCAAAGCCGTTCGACCAGCACGCGGCGACCGTCGTCGCGCGAGGCCGGCTCGTAAGCACGTTTGAGCTGGAGCATGATGTCACCTCAGCAAGATCGTGACCAACACCGACGAATCCTCGATGCCGCGCAGTGCGTGCGTGGCGCCGCCGGACAGATACAGCATCTGACCTTGAGACAGCTCGTGTTCGGTGCCTTCCACGTCGAAGGCCATACGGCCTTCTAAGCATTGCACCGTGATTTCTCCCTCGACCTGATGGGGGGGCAGTTGTTTGCCGGCGGGCAGGACGATGCGAATGACTTCCAGCGTGTCGGTTTTTACCAGCGTTGATGTTTTCGATTCCCTCAGCGTCGCCCCCAGAGGCCGGACCTCAAAAACTTCCGCCGGCGCGGCATGATGAATTGCCATGATAGAAACTCCTTTCGATTGCCTGTATTCCACGGTTCGCAAGCGTGCCATACGCTGCGCGTTGCAAGAACGGTGCCACGCCAGAAGGCCTTCCATGAAGATCATGTCATGGATTCGTCAAAGCCGGCGGCGGACCACGTTCGCGGCCCGTGCGGCTCGTGCGATGCTGGCAACCAAACCGGACCGCCGCAGGCGCCGCAATAGTGCAACTCCTTATCGGCCAGGCCCGCAAGCACCTCGCCATAGGCGGGCGCACGGGACAAATCACGGTGCCCGTGGAACAAACAATCCAACCGCTCTCGCAAGCGTGTACAGCGACGTGTCACAGTTTCTCTTCCTCACTTAAGACCACATCCGTGGCCGGCGAATCCTGAACTGCCATAGTACATCGCAAGTGCCGACACGCAGCTCGCGTGCCAGACGACCGGGCATCAAGCAGTTACGGCGATGATCACGAACAGTCTCGTGCCACAACGGAAAGAGGTGTGACAGATCCGCCCAGCGCGCCACTTTGGCGCGCCGCACAGCCAGGGCCCAATGCCGGTTGGCCCGCAGTTTGACGCTTTCGACTCGGCCGTTTCCACGCCTAGATGAAATGAAATTGCAGGCGACAAGCAGTTCGGTGGCCGGAAGGTCTGTCTTTTGCAAGATGACCAATGCCAGCAGTAGAAAAAACGGAGGCAATCGTGGACTCGTGGAACAACGGAAATCCGGAAGAGTTCGAACTCCCGGAAAAAACAGGCCAAGTCTTGCCAGCACGGCCACCGACCGAGATCATTGCCCGCCGCGCATACCACATCTGGCAAAGTCATGGTTGTCCCGAAGGGACAGCCGCGGATGATTGGCGGCAAGCCGAGGCCGAGATGCGGCGGGCCGCTTCGTTCCGTTCCGGTAGATGCGAGAGGCCCCGACATGCACGGCCAGCGCTATGCGACCCCATTATCGACGAGGCCTCGGAAGAATCGTTTCCGGCGAGCGATCCACCAGCCTCGACGTGTTGCACCATTACCTAGTACCTAAGTTCCCAAACTAGACAAGGCGAGTCTTTAGCATCAAAAGAGACGCCGCACTGGGATAGCGAGCGGCGGCCCACAACGATTTAGGCATCAGGTATCAGGCGTCAGGCGCTTACTAATTCTTCCTGAAAACCTGACGCCTAACGCCTGACGCCTTTTGCTGGTGAGCCGGCACTCGCTCGCGGCTTAGGTGTCTCTTTTGCTGCTAAAGACTCGACAAGGCTTTCTTTAACCGGAGGACGATATGGCACGCCCCGATTCTCATAGCACGATAGGCGAATGGCTTGCATTTCGCCCGGGTTTATCACGTATTTTTACCAAATACGGGGTCGATCTTTGCTGCGATGCCGGTACGTCGCTGGCTGAGGTATGTGGCCAGCGGAACCTCGACCCGCTTTTGATCAAGGCGGATCTCGACAGGTTCAGCGGCGCCACGCACCAAGAAATGGGCATCGATTGGGCCACCGCGCCCCTGGCCGACTTGTGCCAGCATATCGAGAGCGTCCATCACGCCTTTTACCGACGCGAGTTTCCCAGGCTGGCGGCACTGCTCGAAAAGGTCAGGACGACCTATTCCGTGAGTCACCCCAATACCCGAGAGTTGGAAGCCGCCTTCCAGCGGTTCCGAGCGGCGCTTGAATCGCACATCGACCGAGAAGAGCGCGAGTTGTTCCCGGCGATCCGAGAACTGGCCGCCTTTAAGGGCGCGCAGGAGCCGCACATGTTGGCGCATCTGATCAATTCGTTGGAGCAAGACCACGACGCCGTCGACGCCGAGTTTTTGCACATTCGCGCGTTGACGCACGGTTTTGTGGCTCCGCCCGAAGTGTGCCAGACGTTTCAGTCGCTGCTGGACGGGCTGTGGGAGCTGGAAATGAACCTGCACCAGAACGTGTATGAGGAGAACCGGTTCCTCTTTCCGCGGGCCATGCGTCGCGACGTGGCCCTGACCACGGCGGCGCACCACGTATAGCACAGCTCATAGTAGCAGAACTCGTGATCCCGGCGCGCCGGGATGGCCTCACTCGCGATGGCGGCCATCCCCGGAGCGCCGGAATCACGCTCGTCTGCTACGAGCAGGCAATACAAAACCCAGTCATTGTAGAAGGGATTGCTATGTCCACCCAAAAGAAGATTTTATTCGCCACGGATTATTCGGAATCGACCGATCAGGTGCTGACCTACGCGGCGTCGCTGGCCCGCGACATGGGCGCGAAGCTCATGGTGGCTCATGTCTCCCAGCTCGATCAATATCCCGTTGGAGAGCTGTTCGATGAAGAACCGCAAACTTCGGATGAGGAGTTAGCGGAGTTGCGGGCCATTGCCCCGCCTGATCCACGCATTGCATGCGAGCACCGTTTGCTTCACGGCGAGCCGGCTGAGGAGATCGTTAAACTCGCGGATGGAGAACACGTCGACGCCATCGTCGTTGGCACGCACTACCGCTCACGCCTGGCCAGCTTGCTGGGCGGCAGCGTCGCGGAGACGCTGCTTCGTACCGCTCACTGTCCGGTCATCGCCTACCGCCCACCGCGGCCAACCGTGGTCACGGATAACCGCGAAGTGACCGGCGAAGCCGTGGCAACCAATGGCGGCCAGCCCCTTCGCCGCGGCGGCGAACAGCGTACACAAGCGGTCACGGACGCCGACCTGCAAAGGACGGTGAAACAATGGGCGACCCGATCTCAGCTTTACAACGTCTTCCAGAAGCACGGCATCGACGTTTTATGGGACGGCCATAGGCGGCTGGCCGAAGTTTGCCGAGAGAAGGGGCTCAATCCACGGCATATCGCCGATGATCTGGCCGCGGCTTCCGAGCCTGCTTATCACGAAGCCGGTACCAGTTGGCACCAGGCTTCCATTACCGAGTTGAGCGACCATATTCAATCAACGCACCATGATTACCTGCGGCGAGAACTGCCGCGGCTCGGCACGCTCATGGCTGAAATCGATGCCCAGAGCCGGAGCCGGCATCCGGAGCTGGAAGAGCTTGCGGACGTGTTCGATGGTTTTCGTCGGCAATTGTTGGATCATATCGAAGTGGAACAGACGGTGCTCTTCCCGGCGCTGCGTCTGGCCGAGTCCGGCGAAATGTCCGCCGGAAAGACGATTGTGGACCCGCATGGTTTGACGCGCCAGATGAGCGACGACCACGATCGCATCGCCACCGCCTTGCTGCGAATCCGGCGGCTGACCAACGGCTACACGCCGCCACCCGATGCCTCCGCGGCGTATCGCAAACTGGTGGGTGGGCTTTGGGAACTGGAGGCGACGCTCCAACTCGCCATGCGCGAAGAGGACGAAATCCTGTTTCCCAAGCTCACGTGATACCGTGTTTTTTCAGCAATCGGTAAAGGCTGCGGCGGTTGATACCTAAAGCTTGCGCGGCGCGGACCTTGTTGCCCTGCTCTCGCTCGAGCACATCGAGCACGTGCGCCCGCTCGATCTGTTCCAGTCCGTTGCTGCCGCCATGCCGCGCTCGTCGAGTCTCGCGAAGATGGTGCATTTCCGCGGGCAAATCGTCGAGGCGAACCAAGGAATCCTCCGCCAGGATCTTGGCCCGCTCGATAACGTTGATCAGTTGTCGAACATTGCCGGGCCAGGAGTATCGCTCCAGCGCCTGCACGGCCTCGGGCTCGATACGCCACGACGGCCCTAAAAACCTTTCGAACAGCAGCGGCACGTCGCCGCGGCGACGTCGCAACGGCGGCAGTTCCAGCGACATGACGTTGATGCGGTAGTAAAGATCTTCGCGAAACCGCCCGGCTTTGACCTCTTGAGCCAGGTTGCGGTTTGTCGCGGCCAAGAGCCGTACGTCGACGCGGCATTCTTGCAGCGACCCGACTCGCCGGAACGAGCCGTCTTCCAGCACGCGCAGCAGCTTGGCCTGTAACGGGCCGGGCATTTCCCCGATCTCGTCGATCATCAGCGTGCCGCCATCGGCCAATTCGAAGAGCCCCGGCTTGGCGTTCGCCGCGCCCGTGAACGAACCTTTTTCGTGTCCGAACAGCTCGCTCTCCAGCAGCGATTCCGGCAGGGCGGCGCAGTTAATGACGATCATCGGTTTATCGGCCCGCAGGCTGGCGCGGTGCAGCGCCCGTGCGATCAGTTCTTTGCCCGTTCCGGTTTCGCCTTGGATCAGGATCGCCTTGTCGCTTGGTGCGGCCCGCTCGACCAGCCGCAGAACTTCGGCCAGAGCGGCCGAGCGGCCGATGATTTCCGACGGCGGCTGATGGCGCTCGAGCACCGCCTTGAGCTGCCGGTTCTCCTGGCGCAACTGCCGTTGCTCAAAGGCTTTTTGCACGACGACTTCCAACTCGGGCAAGGGAAACGGCTTGGTGAGAAAATCGCACGCGCCGCGCTTCATCGCCTCGACGGCGGTTTGAATCGTCCCCTCCCCACTGAGCATCACGGCTTCGCAATCGGGGGTGCGCGCTTTAAGGTTGACCATCGTCTCCAGCCCCGACAGGCCCGGCATCACCAGATCGATCACCGCCACGTCAAACTTTCGGCGAGCGGCAAGCTCCAGCGCGGTCTCGCCATCGGCGGCATCTTGAGTGCGATAGCCGCGGCGCGAAAAATGCCGCACGGCCATCGAGCGATATACCTCGTCATCGTCGACGATTAACAGGTCAATGCTCTTCATCGTTCTTTGTCCGCCACCGGGCCCTCAACTCCCCACACGCCGCTATTTCCGCTTCCACCTGAGCAGTTTCGCATTCTGGTTTCTGTAGGGAACGCCCTCCGTGGCGTTCCGCGAATTCCGTGTTGACGTCGTTCGGCGATTCACG
>DASSFG010000589.1:0-8980 GCA_035694685.1 Pirellulales bacterium | reverse complement strand
GCGAGCTGCTTCAGCACCTCGGTTTTCCTTCTCCGGCCCAAATCCTAAGTCAAATACTTCCGCGTGGGCCGTGAGCCCACTGCGCTCCCGCCCGCTGCTTGTTGCAGCGTGCGGTGACCCGCGGAAAATAGGGTTAAACGATCCAGTGATCTTCCCGGACGCGCAAAGAAGCGGGCCTTATTACTACAGAGCGCGCTGAGTCGCCGTCACTGCTCAGTCCAAACGTACAGAACACTAGTTATCGCCGCCGCTGCTGATAGCGGCGGCTGGCGTCTTCCAGCGTGCGACGTTCCTGGGCAGTCAGGCTCGATTCGCCTTCGCGGGAGATTTTTTCCAGGATGCGATCGACCTGATCGCTCAAACTTTCTTCGGGCTGCGGCTCGTGAACGCGCAGTTTGGGGCGGGGCTTGAGCGCGCCCAGCGAAAAACGCCGCGGCAACCAGCGGCCCAAGTGCCAGCCGGTCGTGTAGTAGAGGTAAGCGAACGCCGCGCCCGCCAATGGAACTTCGTGGGCGACGTACTCTCTACCACTACTGAGGCCCAGCACGTTCTGCACGATACAAATCGAGCCCAGCAGCCAGGCCGGCACCGGTAGCACGAAAAACAGCATGAAGGTTCGAGTCGGAAAGTGCAGCACGTAGAGAATCATTACGCCCACAATCGCACCCGAAGCGCCAAAAGTCGGCTCCAAGTGATGCACGGCGGTGGCCGCAATTACCCAGACCAACGAGCTGAGGACGATCAACGAGAGATAGAGCCGCAAAAACTCTTTGCGACCATAGATGCCTTCTACGTCGCGGCCGAAGAGCCACAACTCGAACATGTTCCAGCCGATGTGCGAGATGCTTTGATGGTCGTGCAAGAAGCCGGCGGTGAGCAATTGCCAGGCGTTCCAGGGTTTGCGGAATAAGTCCGGCTGCAGCGCCAGGTGCTCGCTGAGCTTGCCCTCCATGAGCACGTCGACAATGAAGACCCCGACGTTGATGAAAATCAACGTTGTAACCATCGAGTGCTGGCCACCCAGAAAGGAGCCGTGCTCCTGGTCGTCGCGAATGTAGTCGCGGTCGTAGAGGCCCATCGACGTCACTCGCCAGTGTAGCTCGTGGCGCCCGCGGTGTCGCGCTCGATCAATTCGTTCAGCCGCTTGGCCGCGGCCAATTGCAGGGCCGTCCAGCGGGCCAACAGCCGCTTGTTCTCTGTCCGAGTGTCGGCAATCTGCTCGTTGACGCCCTTTTCGACGACGTTGCCGTTCTCGTCCTTTTTCCCTTCGAGCTTGTCTTTGAGAGCGTCGCGATGGGCCGTGATGACGGCCAGCTCACCTTGCACTTCGGCCAACTCGGGCTTGAGCGTCTTGTCGATGAGATCGGCGCGCGAGGCCACGGCTTTCTCGGCGTCGGCCTGCAGTTTCTTGGCGATGGCTTCATCGGTTTTCGCTGCGGCGATCTGGTCGCGCAGGCTGGCGATCTGCCGATTGTACTCATGATAGTAAACCACGTAGTCGCGCAACTGCCGCTCATATTTGCCGTTCACGATGCGCTCGGGCGCATCGTTCGGCTGTTTGTCGCTGCCATCGCGCAAGTATTCCTGCAACGCATCAGGCGGAACGCCCGGCATCATTTGCGACAATTGCGCCTCATTGTAACCGCGGAATACATCGTGCCGGTCGGTAGGCAGCGTTTCATAGATGCTCCAAGGGGGGCGCGTGGCTTTAATGCGCTGAACCAATTGGTCGCGCAGTTTTTTCGTGGCTGGCAGCGTGGTCGGTAAGAGAGAGACCATCTTTTCGGCGATGCCGACCACTTTATATTCGCCGATGAAGTTGCCCGGCTCGCCCTCCTCAAACAGGTAGAGCACCATCTTGTCTTGAATCTGGTTGGGCTCAGGAAAGGGCACTTCGATGGTTAGCTCCAGCGTACCCTCGTCGATTTTTTTCACCCCGCAGCCGCGCCACACCTTGCCGCGGCCGGTCATCAGATCGTGCAGCTTGACTTCCAAATCGGTAATGCTCGGCACAGGAGGGGTGGCGTTGGGATCTCCCTCTTCGAGCAAGGTCCGGTCCTTCTCGGCCTTTTCCAACGGCAGGTCGTAGCTCTGCACGGCCAACTGCCAGTTGCGGTGGGCCGCCAGCGTCTTGGCGGCGAAATACAAAAAGACCAGCGACATCAAAAAGATCAAGCCGACAAGGACCCTACTCCAGATGCTCATGGGAAAAATCGCCGGGCAATCAGAAAGTGTTGATAGTTCGCCGCTTATGTCGATCATAGGCAGCCCGGCGGCGAGTGTCAAACCGAGCAAGGCCGCCGTTAGCGGCTAGGGTTGAACGGAATTCATTCCGTTTTGAACGGCACGAAACGGAATGAATTCCGTTCCACGAGCAATATGCCAGCGCGGCAAAACCGGCATAATGCGAAATCTAGCGGCCACGGCCAACTTTTTGGTTGCCGGTTTGCCAGCGCGTAGCTTCAATAGAAAGACCGGGACCGTAAACGTCGGGTTGGGAACAGCCGTGATTCGCGTTTAGCACAGGGCCATTCAGGGCAAATCGGGCATCCCGGTTGGTCGGGCTTTTTGCCTGACTCCGGGCTTGTCGCCACCGCTTACCGCGTGATTCGGCTTCTCCATCCCATTAGCCCCGCTTGTGCCAGAGGGCCGAACACCTGGTTGGCCGGGCTTCATTTCTTTTGATCTCAGCATCCCAGCATGAACCGACGCAAGAACCGACGACCTACATCCCGCAAGCCGCTGTCCGTCCGCCGTTCGTCGGCCATCGAATGGCTTGAATCTCGCCAGCTTCTGACCACGACCCCGAGTGGCTATTTGAACCTGGTGCTGGCGTCCGACCAGTCGGGCGCCGCAATGTTGACCGACAGTCAGTTCACAAGCCCCTGGGGCCTGGCTGTTTCGCCAGGCGGCGGGCCGCTGTGGGCGGCCGATAACACGTCGGGAGACATCTCTCGTTTTTCCGGCAGCGTCAGCGGCAGTCCGTTTACGCAAAAGTCGTCGCTCACAGTGACTGCGGGCGCCCCGACGGCCATCACCTTCAATCCCACGTCGGATTTCACGGTGGGCTCCGGCGCCACGAGCGGTCCGGCGTTGTTTCTCATCGCCTCGCAAAACGGCGAGATCGACGGCTGGAACACGCTCATGGGCGCCAGCACCGCGCAGGCCACGACCGTCAGCGGCGCCGACTTCACCGGATTGGCCGTGGCCAACAACGGCACGAACAGCTTTCTCTACGCCGCCGACTTCCAGAACGCCAAAATCGACGTCTTCAACGCCAGTTTCCAGCCGACGACGGTCACGCCCGCCAACACCACTCTCTCCACGAGCGCCTTCACCGACAGCAACCTGCCCAGCGGCTATGCGCCTTACAACGTTCAACTCTTCAACAATCAGCTTTACGTCACCTATGCCCTGCAGAGCGGGGTGGCAACTAAAACGCCCACCGCAGGCGCCGGCGACGGGGCGATCGATGTCTACAATCTTGACGGGAGCTTGGTGCAGCGTTTGGTAGCGCCTGGCGGCAGCCTGAACGAGCCTTATGGCCTGGCGATGGCCCCCAGCTCGTTTGGCGACTTCCAAGGCGACCTGCTGGTGGCCAACGGCGGCGACGGGCATATTCTGGCTTATGACTCCACGGGCGCCCCTCAAGGTGCTTTGAACGCGGGCCCTGGCACGAGCTCGCCGATTACCATACCCGGCGTGCGCGGACTGACGTTTGGCAACGGCGCCACCAGCGGCGCCGGCGATGTCAGCAATTTGTTCTATTCGGCGAGCAACAACGGCCACGGCCAATTGGGAGAAATCCTCAATGCGTTCGATCAGCCGCTGGCCGTCATTCCGACCACGCTCTCGGCCGAGCAGGGCAGTACGCTCTCGGGCACGCTGGCCACGCTCACCGACAGTAATGCCAATCTGACGACAAGCGGCTTTTCGGCCCAGATCAACTGGGGCGATGGCAATTCCTCAACGCCCACGCTGGTCGCCAACGGCAATGGCGGCTTCAACGTGCAGGATAGCCACAGTTATGCCACGGCGGGCGTGCGGCCGGTAACCCTGACGGTCTCCGACGGAACAAAATCCATCACGGCGATCGCGGAGGCGAACGTCGTCGATACGAGCTTTACTGCCACGCCCGTTACTCTGGATGCCACGGAGAGTGAGGCGTTCACCGGCTCCGTCGGCTCCTTCACCGACTCCAGCGGCCCCGGCGTGGCCACCGACTATGTGGCCAACATCGACTGGGGCGACGGCTCGACCAGCGCCGGCACACCAAGCCTCTCAGGCGGCACGTATGGGGTCACAGGTAGCCACACCTATACACAAGTCGGCAGTTTCACGGTGACCGTCGCCGTGGCAGAGCGGAATGGAACGTCGAATACCCCGATCGGCAGTTTCGCCAGCTCGGCCACCGTGGCCGATCCGAACACGCTTACCGCGACGGCGACCACGTTCGACGCCACGCAAGGCACGAGCACGAACGTTACGGTGGCCACGTTCACTGACACCAACGTCGCCGCCACTGCCGACATCTTTAGCGCCACCATCGACTGGGGGACTGGAGAGGGCACGAGCACGGGTGCGGTGACCGGCTCCAATGGCAATTTCACCGTGATGGGCAGCCACGCCTATGTCGCCAACGGCACGCTGACGGCGACCGTCACCATCAACGACGCGCCGGGAACCGCCGCGGCATCTGCCACTTCGACCGCCAACGTCGCCGACGGCAATACATTTACGCCCCAGGCGAAGACCGTCGTAGCCACCGAAGGGCAAAGTTTCTCAGGCGTCGTGGCCACGTTCCTCGACACCAACAGCCTGGTGCGGGCCAGCGACTTTACCGCCACCATCGACTGGGGAGACGGTTCGGCCCCTGGCAGTGGCTCGGTATCGGCTGCCAGCGGCACTCTCACCGTCATTGGCACTAACACCTACACGACCTCCGGCGTCTCGTCGCCGATCACCGTCACGGTGACTGAAAACGCGCCCGGTACCGTCACGGCCACCGCGACGAGTACGGCGGCCATACCTAAGCAGGATCTCACCGGCGCGGGCGCGACCATCACCGCGACGGCGACCACCGCCAGTTCGCAGCAGGTGCTGGCGACCTTTACGCCCGAAAGCGGCAACACCGCCGACCAGTTCACCGCCAGCATCGACTGGGGCGACGGCGGCGGGTTCCTGCCCGGCACGGTGTCGCTCGGCGGCGACGGCACTTATACCGTCGTCGGCAGTCATACCTATGCGGCGCCCGGCGCCTTTACCCCCGACGTGCTTGTTTATGAATCGACGGCGAGCGGCACCGCCACTCCGGCTGCCGCCTTCACCGCCACCGCCAACGTCGCCAGCCCGATCGTACTGACTCCGATGACGTTGACCGGCACGGAGCACGCGGCCACGGCGTACACCGTGGCCACGTTCACCGACAACGTGGCCGGCGTCAGCGCCGGCGACTTCACGGCCACCATTGACTGGGGCGATGGAACCAGCGCGAGCGTGGTGAACGCTACTTCGAGCGGCGACGGTGTGTTTACGGTGATCGGCACCCACGCCTACGCCGACGAAGGAGTCAAAGCCGCCAACGGCTCGGTTGAAGGTCCGTTTACCGTCACGGTGACCGTCACCGACAATCCGAACGGTTTTTCCACGAGCGCTACCTCGACGGCCACCATGGCCGAAGCCGACAATTTCACTTCTGGAACCGCCACGCTTTCGACAACCAAGGGCGTAGCCTTCAGCGGTCCCGTGGCGGTGTTTGTCGATGCCGATACCACGTCGACCGCCGGCGATTTCACCGCCGTCATCAGTTGGGACGGTAACACGGTGACGGCGGGCACGGTGACCGGCTCCAATGGCCATTTCACCGTCAGCGGCAGCCATACCTACTCGCAAGACGGCGGTTTTCCACTTTCGGTCACCATTCAAGACGACAGCGGCCTGGCGGGGGCGGCTGAAAAAATCGCGACGGCCAATGCAGTCGTCATGCCGGGCACAGGGTTTAGTGCTTCATCGACCGCCATTACGGCGACCGAAGGCCAATCGTTCAGCGGCGCTGCCGCCTTTTTCACCGATTTGGGCAGCACCAATCCGGCTTCGGCCTTCACGGCCACCATCAACTGGGGCGATGGCACGAGCACCACCGGCGGAAACGTGACCGGCTCGAACGGCAACTACACGGTGTCGGGCGGACACACCTATGCTGAAGAAGGCAGCTTCCAGGTGACGGTGCAGATCGTGCAAACGGCCACCACGGCGTCGCTCTCGGCCACCAGTACCGCCAACGTCAGTGATGCCGACGTGCTTACCGGCACGGGCCTGACGGTTTCGGCCACGCCCGGCGTCACCTTTACCGGAACCGTGGCCACCTTTACCGACGTGAGCACCGCTGCGACCGCCGGCGACTTTACGGCCACCATCGATTGGGGCGATGGCTCGAGCACCACCGGCGGAAGCGTTACGGGATCAAACGGCACCTTTACCGTTTCGGGCAGCCACGCCTATTCGCAGATTGGCTCCGACGTGGTGCGTGTCACACTTAGCGACAAGACTCCCGGCACTGCCACCGCCACCGCTACGGGCCTCGCGTCAGTTACGACCACTACCACCACTACGGCGACTGCCACGATCAGCGGCGAAGTCTTCAACGACTTTAACGACGACGGCATCTTCAGCCCCGGTGAACCGGGCCTCGCCGGACGCACCGTGTTTCTCAACGTCGACGGCAGCGGCCAGGCCGATGGCACCAATCCGCAAACCACCACTGACGCCAGCGGCAATTTCACCTTCACCGGACTGACGGCCGGCAGCTATGCCGTGATGGAAGCGGTCACGCCCAATCAGGGCGTGACCGTGACGACGCCGACGCAAACCGTGTCGGTTACCGCCGGACAAACGGTCAGCGGAGTCGAGATCGGCAACCTAATGACGAGCCCGGTTGTGCCGATGCACGCGGTCACGGTGCCGCCTGCCGCGAGCGATGCCAATACCGCCTACATCGACGCGATCTACCAGGTCATTCTTGGCCACGCTCCCGACGCGGCGGGTCTGGCGTCGTGGCAACAGCAACTGGCCTCAGGCGCGAGCCGCGCCAGCGTCGCGCAAGGCATCTGGGACTCGGCCGAGCACCGCGGCATCCAAGTCGAGCAGTTTTACCAAGAGTTCCTTGGACGCGCATCCGACCCGCAGGGCAAAGCGTTCTGGACTGCCGCCTTCGACTCCTGGGGAACCGACCAGATCGAGGTGGCAGGCTTCCTCAGCTCGGCAGAATATCAAAACAACCATTCGGGCAACACGGCCCTGGTCGACGCCATCTATCAAGACATCGACCTGCGAACGGCCGATTCATCGGGCGAAAGCTACTGGGTGAGCCAACTCAATGGCGGCGAAAGCCTGGTGAACGTTCTGTTCACGTTCATCTATGGACCCGAAGCGAGCACCGCGGTGGTCGACGCCTTCTATGCCCAATTCCTGCACCGCGCGCCCGACGCTGCGACCTTGCAATCGCTCGTCAATCAACTCAGCGGCAAGACGATCACCGCCGACCAGTTGGCCGTGCAGATTCTCTCCTCCGACGAATTCTTCAGCGACGTGACCACTGCTCAGGCACCCGCCTTCACCAGTGCCCATAGCGCCAGCTTCGCCTCGGGCACGGGCGGCACGTTTACCGTCAGCGCGTCGGGCACGCCGGTGGCAGGCATCAGCGAAACCGACACGCCGCCCGCCGGCGTCAGCCTCGGCACGAGCAGTGGCGGCAATGCCACCTTGACGGTTTCTCCGGCCGTGGCCGCCGGCACGTATCACTTGAACTTCAAGGCCGGCAACGGCGTCGGCACCGCGGCCACTCAGACGTTTACGTTGACGATTACGTAATAATCTTCCGACAACACGTTCTGCTCGCCCGTGGCGAGCGGGGGCGTCAGACCTCGTTGCTCACGAAGGTCGTAACCCGTAACGCGGTGACCGTCGGCCGGCGCACCGAAGAGATGCAACCCTTTGGAGTGCGGCGATTTATCGCCGCTTTGGGTTGCGGCGGAGCCCGCTTTCTTTCGATGCGAAGGTCAGCGCAATACCAAAGAAAGTTCGCTTCGCGACCGACAAAAGCGGCGATAATCGCCGCACTCCAAAGGCTCGTGCCGCCGCAGAGAGCGGCACCCCGCTTCATGAACTACCGACATTGCTGACGCCTGTGGCGAGTGGCGGCCCAGCGTGACTAGGCGTCAGCGAACAGGCCCCAGGTTTCAGCACTTCGTTCCTGACGCCTGACGCCTTTATTGGTGGGCCGGCGCTCGCTCCGCTCGTTGGTCCCACCCTACTCACCCACGCGTTGCTCAAGCGGTTGACGAATTTGAGATTTCGCCTATCATCCAGACATCTTGCCGGCCCGTGAGGGGCGCGGCGTCATAAAGGCAACGCTCACAATCTGAAACTGCGCGCAGTTGGGACTGTTTCTCGACGGGCAGTGTGTTCGGGCTCGGAGGGCACGGCGGTTGCTCTCCAGCGGGGCTTTTGCATTCGCGTCCTTGAAGCGATGTCCGGCGACAAACCGGTCTGGTCGATGCCATGGCGCAAGTATTTCACCCCAGCATGAACACCTTCAGCAAGGCGACCATTTTTGGCGCCTTGTTCGTGCTGGTTGCGCTGGCCTTTCTGGCCGATCGCATCGAGCGTTCGCCCTATGTGACCGAGGTCGACGTCTTCCGCGAGCAACCGGTGCCGTTCAGCCACGAGCACCATGTGAGCGGGCTGGGCATCGACTGCCGTTATTGCCATACCACGGTCGAGACCTCGGCATTTGCGGGCATCCCCGCCACCGAAATTTGCATGAGCTGCCACTCGCAAATCTGGAAAGACAGCCCGATGCTCGAACCGGTGCGCGAGAGCTATCGCACCGGGAAGCCGTTGCGTTGGACGCGCGTTCACGACTTGCCCGACTTCGTCTATTTCAACCACAGCATTCACATCGCCAAAGGCATCGGCTGCG
>DASSFG010000588.1:0-2901 GCA_035694685.1 Pirellulales bacterium | reverse complement strand
GGAAAAACCGCGCGGCGTTGAGCATGGCCACTTTCGCTTCGTGCTAGTCGATCGTTTGGCGCGACGTGTCGGCGAGGCTATCGTGCCTACAGCGGGTTCAGGAATCCTTCGGCCGCGCCAGATCCCAGAGGTGGATGGGCGAGAAATTGCCGGCATATTCCTGGTCGCCGGTCAGACGCCGACCGTTGCCGTTGCTGCCGCCGTTGGTGGCCAAGATCGCCAGACGTGAGCCGCTTGGATGAGCCGCCAACGCATGGCAATTCGCCATGTTGGCGGCGGCGAAAAAAGGCTGTTCAGCCCCCATCTCGTGGAACAAGAGTTTTCCGCTGCCGGGCTGCCCGCTGCTCACCATCATCCAGATGCCGGCATCGAGCTCGTGCAGGTCGAACACGAAGCCGTCGTTGTCGGCGCCCGGCCTGAGCGCGTGCTGATTCACGCCCGTCGTCCAATCGTAGCAGTGAATGAGCGGCGCGCCTTGTACGAAGCCGCCGCCTTTGGGCGACGATCCGCCAGCGACGAGCAGCGTGCCACACCGGCTGAAGGCCAGTACGCGCACGCCGCCCACGTCCTGGATTCGATCGTAAAGGTACATCGAGCGAGCATCGAACTCGCGCACCACCTTGCCGGCCGCCACGTCCCACTCTTTGATGGCGCCGTGCAAATCGCCAGACACCAGCGCGCCCTGAGGATGAAACGCCAGCGCGTAAACGTCGTCGCCTGCCGTAAGCTCCTGGCGAAGCGAGCCGTCGTCGGGCGACCAGACGCGGATGCGCTGGTCGGATCCGCAAGTCGCGATCGCTGTTCCGTCGGCGCTCACCGCCAGTCCACGTATCCAGCCTTGGTGCGCCTGTGGGACCGTGTACAGCGGAGCCGGCGACGTTTCCGTAAACGGCCAGGCGCTGAACCGGCCCCAACTATCGACCGAAAACAGGCGTTGAGCGTCGGGATGAAAGGCGATCGCCGTGACCCAACCGGAGTGGCCTTCGAGCGAGGACAGCGCCACCATGTCATCGCTTGTGGCGTCGAACCGCCGCACCGTGCCGTCGAAACCGCCGGCCGCCAGTAACTTGCCGCATGGGCTATAGCGCAGCGACGTCATCTGCCGATCGAGATTGATCGACCGGGCCAGCTTGGGTTGGTAGCGTTTCAGCAGTTCTTGCGGCTCGTTCACGGGCATCCTAGGCCATCAGGTCTTTCACGGCGTGACAGCCTTCGTGGGCAATGGGAAGCGGCTGTCCTTGGTTGTCGTATTCCACGCTCGTCGAGTCGATGCCCAGGGCCTGAAACCAGGTGTGAAACATGTGGCCGATATCGTGTTCTTCGGAATCGACGAAGGTGCCTTTGTCGTTCGTTTTGCCGACCACCACTCCGCGGCGAATACCGCAGCCGGCCATGACCAGCGACCAGGCTTCGGGCCAGTGATCGCGGCCGAGATGGCCGTTGATCCGCGGCGTGCGACCAAACTCCGACATAGCGACGACCAGCACACGGTCAAGCATGCTCCGCTGGGCGAGATCTTCGATGACGGCCGCGAACGCCTGGTCGAATTTGGGCACGAGGCTAAGGTGTCCATTGAAATTGTCGCCGTGCGTGTCCCAGCCGAACGAGGTGACTTTCACGAACCGCACGCCTGCTTCGAGCAATCGCCTCGCGACAAGCGTATGCCGGCCTAGATCATGTGTGCCGTATCGTTCGACATCGGCCGCCGGCAAGGCCGAGGGATCAAAAAGATCGAGCCGCTTTTTAAGCTGCGCGGCCATTTCAAACACATGTTCATTGGCCTGGTTCACCTCCGGACGGCGGTGAGCGGCGTAGTGGCGGTTGGCTCGCGTCCGCAGCTCATTGCGATCATTGTCGTCGGCCTCGTTGAGCGACGCCGGCCTGGGCAGGTTTTCGGGCGGCTTGCCGTCGCGAAGTGCTACCGCGCCGTACTGCGGACCGAGAAAGCCGGCGTCGGCGGTGAGGAAGCCGCCGCTGCCCGGCTTGACGGAGATATAGGCCGGCAAGCCACTGCTGCCCGGCCCGATGCACTTCGCCACAGCGGACCCAAAAAAGGGATAAACGACACCGCGGTTCTTGGGATCGCCGCGCTGAATGTGGCCGACACCCGACGAGTGGTCTTCGTACTGAGTGTGCAGGCTGCGGATAACGGCGAGATGGTGCATTTGCCTGGCCGTGCGCGGCAGAAGCTCACTGACCTGGATGCCCGGCACGGACGTTTCGATGGCACGGAACGGCCCGCCGAACTGCGTGCAGGGTTTGGGATCCCAGCTTTCGAGCTGGCTGATGCCGCCGTCGAGCCAAATGAAGAGCACTTGCTTGTCGCGTTTCTCCAGCTCGGCGGCAAGGGTTGGCTGCAACATCGCCGACAACCCCAGCCCGGCGGCGCCGCCCAGCCATTGCCGGCGCGAAAGGCGATGTTCTTTAGGGATGCAAAGGTTGTTCACAGCAGGATGGGCTTAGGTCTTAGGTTTTAGGTCTTAGGTCTTAGCTTTTAGGCGTTAGGGTCTGAGTCTGGAAAGCTAAGACCTAAGATCTAAGACCTCTGGTTAATGATTCACCAAAAACTCCGTCGAAGCCAAGAGCGCCCAGACGAGTTGCCCGATGGCCGCGGTGTGGCGATCGGCGTGCTTCGCCAGATAGTCGCTGATCTCCAAACGTTCTTCGGGCGTGGGCGCTCTGGAAAGCACGGCCAAATACAATTCGTCAGCTAGGATGCCGGGGTCGGTCATCTTATCGAGTCGATCGACGAGATTGCCGGGCCGGGCGGTGAGCAAGTCCAGGACGGCCGAGTCGTGCAGCACGAACAAAGCCGAGGCCAACGAGGGGCTGAATGCGTCTTCGGGCTCTCGCGGTGCATTGGCAAAAGCCTTGACGAACCTGGCCTGCAAGTCGGCCAGC
>DASSFG010000587.1:0-9117 GCA_035694685.1 Pirellulales bacterium | reverse complement strand
AGCGCCCGCCGGGGACAAGCCCCGGACGTGGCGGAACAAAGCGGGCACCAAGCGCACGCGCGGAACGAGCGACCTTCTGCGCATGCCATGTGGCACAAGTGCATGGAATGAACGCCGGCCAAGCGGCGGCGCTAATGGTGGGCCGGCGCGAGCAAGCTCGCTTATCCCACCCTACTCCTACGAAACGAGCGCAGGCGAGCGCATCGAGTTATAGGCAACATCGATCGCGTCGACGAAGCGCACGACGCCGGCCACTCGGCGGCAAACCGCCTGACAGAGCTGCTTCTCATAAAAGCTTTGCACGCGGCCGCGAAGCGTAACCGTGCCGTTGTGGGCCTCGACTTCCAGGTACCGCAGGGCCGGCACATGCCGCTCCGCCAGGTAGTTCACAACGCGCCGCTCCAAGTCCCGGTCAGCGATATCCGAGATCGAATCCGTAATGGCCTGCATGAAATGCTCCTGTGCAAAAGATGTCGGCCACGGCACCATGCAAGGTGCGTGCCAACCGCAAAGAACGATTCGAGAGGGAAGCCCGCCACGCCAACAAGTGCCGCATCTGCCGGTATTTGCGAGTCGGCGAGGTCGGGTGGCCGGTCACACTCAAGCGGGTGAACGCTTGAAAAATACGCATTCGCTGTGCAAACGGCAGTCAATTGCCGCTCTTACGCACACCGTGGCCTCGTCGTTTAACCGCGGGCGGGTACCCTCTGGGTGCGGCCCGCGCGAGGCCAGCCACTCGCGCGGGCCGTTGGCCCTGCGGATAAACAATAATCTTGCCTGCCGCCCGTTCGTTGCGGGCAAAGGCCGTGCTGGCCCTGACGTAGACCGTCCTATAATCCCAGCGGAAAATCGCTGAGGCACTTGACGCCGTCGGCGGTGACGAGATAGTCGTTCTCCAGCCGGATGCCCGCCCGCAGCTCCGGCGCGTAGAGCCCCGGCTCGACGGTGAAGATATCGCCCCTCTCAAAATGATCGTCCCACTGCGAATTCAAATGCGGGGCCTCGTGCGGAAACAGGCCGATACCGTGGCCCAGGTGGTGGTCGAAGCTGCCGGGCATGAATTCGTCGAGATACGCCTTGACCTCCTGAAAGAACTCGCGGCAACTTACGCCGGGCTTGACCGAGCGCTCGACCATCGGAAAGACGCCAGCCAGGCGTTCCCAGGCGGCGTGCTGCTCGTCGGTCGGCTGGCGATTGACGGCGATCGCTCGGCAGTTGTCGGCGAAGTAGCCCCGAAAGGCCGGGCCAAGATCGAGAATGTAAAGCTCGCCGTCGAGTGCCCGGCGGTTGCGCGGCGGACCGCCCTTCTCGCCGCAGGCGTAGTCATTGCCCGTGCCGGTAAGCATCTCGCCCAATTCCATTACGGCGGTCGCCTGGAGCTGGTTGAAGACGTCGAGCTCGTTGATGCCCGGCTCGACGATCTGCCGGGCACGCTCATACATCTTGCCCGTGGCGGCGATGGCCTTTTTCAGTCGGGCAAGCTCGTCGGCCTCTTTGCGGCGCCGCAGATAATACAGTTCCGGCTCAATGTCGATCAGCTTCGCGCCCAACGCCTCGCCGAGGTAGGGCGAAAAGCACGAGAACTCAACGCCGATGCGTTTGCCGCCGGCCTTGCCGGCAAGCTGCCTGGCCAGCGCCGCCGAGCAGGCTTCGCGCTGATCGTTGCGTAGCGTGCCGAGCCGCCGAGCCTCGAAGGTCACCACTTCGTCGGCCGCCGTCGCCGGCACTTCTTGAGGAGCAACGAGCGTCGAACGGCCATCGGCCGTCAGCACCGCCGCGGCTTGCACCAGCCAAGGGAAACGCGGCCCGGTAAGCCATTGCACGTGTTCGGTTGTTTGCACGATCACCAGATCGAGCTTTTTCTCGTCGATCACCTCGAGCAGGCGCCGCTGTCGCGTCCGGCAACATTCCATGTCAATTTCGAGGGTTGGCATATCGGCTCACTTTCGTAGTTCGTTATTTCGTTAGTTCTGAATCGGGTCGGCGCTGGCCTGGTGGGCCGGCGCTCGCGAAAGCGAGCTTGTCCCACCGTGGCGTGCGCGAAATCTGCGTGTTTCGATGACCATAGCTACGTTCGGCAGCGCTGATTTTTTTCCGACTTTTACTTAGCCCAGGCATTTATGCCTGGGTAACGGTGGTGCCCCAAACGCCCGCACGTGACCGCGTCGAGGGCCGCCGCAGGCGGCCTTCGACGCGGTCACGTGCGAAAAGACCGGATTGCGTCTTGGTCACCCAGGCATAAATGCCTGGGCTAGACAAAAGCAATTATTCGTTCTCTGAATCAGATTTGCGCTTCTCAACGAGCCGCTCGCGAAGCCGGGTGTTGCCTTGGCAGCACTCGCAGGGCTTTAATTCGTACATGGCGATTGAGCAGACGTCGCACCAGTAATCGAGCTCGTACTTTCCGTCGGGCTTGATCGCGTAGACCCGCAGCACTTGCACCATCGGCGAGCCGTTATACCGGCGGACCAGCAGCTCCAAGTCGATGCCGCGCAGCCGTTCGTCGGTGTGAAAGGCGCGGCCCCGCTTGTCCTTGACGATCGGATGAAGCTCGCCCTCCGGCGTCTCGAGGGCTACGACGGCGTGTGCCACGTCGTCGTCGGACTTGATGCCGTATCGTTCGTCGAGAGCGTCAGCCAGCCACACGACTTTCCCCCTGAGTGACTCGCTGGTGTAGAGCTTGGTGCTCTCGTCGGCGAAGGCCGCGCTGGCGGTTATGAGTAGTAGCGCGGCGAGGTGAACTCTGTGCGCCAAGGCGAGCGAGAGGCGTAATAAGGCGATGTTCTTCAAACGGCTATCAATCATACAGGGGGCGATTAAAAGAAAGTGGCTCCGCCACAGGTGAAAGCGGCGATAAATCGCCGCACTCCAAAGAAACCGGCGGTTTTCAATCATACACGGTGCCCTTGGTGAAGCTCGTGTACGAACACCACGTCTGGCTCAAGATGTTCGCGGGCGAGAGCGACAAGGTGCTCGTGGTGCGTGAAAAAAATCACTTGCGTACGACGCGAAAGATCGCCGAGCACATCGAGCGTGGCGAGCGAACGCTGGTTGTCGAAGTTCACGAGAATGTCGTCTACGATCAAGGGCGCCGGCTCGTGCAGGTTTAGGTAATTCTCCAGGCTAGCTAGACGCAACGCCAGGTAAAGCTGGTCCGCGGTTCCCTCGCTCATGCCCTCGACGGTCACCGCGCGGCCGTCTCGGCCACGAACTCCTACCAAGACTGCCTCACCCCGCTCATTGTAGTCAGCCCGCAAGCCGGAGAAAGAGCCGACGGTCAACTGGGCAAAGAGTCGGCTGGCGCGCTCGAGCACTGGTCCCTGGTTCTTTTCGCGATAGCGTTCGATCGCGGCCCGCAGCACGGCCGAAGCCAGCCTCAGCCGCACGTAACTCTCAACGTCGCCGACGATCTCCGCGGCCAGGCTCTGGGCCTGTTCTTCGGCTTCGGCCGCCACGGCGCTGGCGTCCATGTCGGCCAGCGCTTTCGTTTCGAGGGTGACGGTGTTCAGCAACGTGTCGCGGCACACCTCCAGCTCGGCGACGCGGCGGCGCAATTCTTCGAGGCGGTTCGGCAATTGGTCGGCCTCGACTCGGCCGACTTCGGCGACGAATTCCGCCAGCGACTGTCCGCCGCTGAGCAGACTGAGCTGTTCTTGCAAGTTTCGCTCGCAGGCCCGCAACTCACTTGACCGCGCCCCTTGCTCTTCCAGTTCGGGCAGCCGCTCGGCGTCGTCGCAACCGGCCTCGCGACATAGCTCTTGAAGCACGGCGCGTGCCTGGGCCGCGGCCTGCTTCGCGTCCGCTTGCGCCGCGGCCTGTTTTTCGCGCTGCTTGCGCAACGTTTCCAGTCGCCCGCGGTCTTCCGTCGCTTGACGGTATTCGATCAGCAAGGCATCGGCGGCCTGGTCCGCCGTGCGGCCGGCGAGCAAGTCGTTTCGGCCCAATCCATCGAACAGCAGCTCCGTTTCGCGCGTGAACTGCGCGGCCTCGCGAGCGATGCCTGCGATCCGCTCTTGGAAGCTGTCGGCCTCGGCCAGATGCTCGAACAGCGCATCGAGCTGGGCCAACACCTCGTTGGCCTGCGCCGGCGTGGCGTCGCCCGGCAAACCCAGCGGCGCTAAAACAGCCGTCCAACGGGCCTTCCATGTGTTCAATTCGCGCTCGGCCGTGGCTGCGTTCGTCTGCTCGGCTTCGAGTTGCCGCTGGACCGCGGCCGTTTCTTCGCTCAATCGTTGTCGGGCCGCCATCGCCGCGTCGGCGTGGTCGGCCACCCGTTGGGCACGTTCGAGCTGTGCCGCCAGTGATTCGCCGGCCTGTGTCGTCGGCTCGTCTAATGCCTCGAGCGCGCGATTCAACTCTTGCCGGCAGTTTCCCATCCGCGTATCGAACACCGTCACCGCTGACCGTTGATTACGAATCGCACCGGCTTGTTGCAACAGAGCCTGCACCTTCCGCTCCCAACCGCGCATCTCGCGGGGTGTCTGCGGATCGACGCCCAACGGCCGCCACAGCGACTGCCATTCTTCCAGCAGCGCGTCTCGCGCCGCCGCGGCGATTTGCTGTGAGGAGCTCAGCCTGGCCTGCTCGGCTAGACAGGCTTGGCGCTGGCTAAGCAGGGCCGCACGCGCGGCAACGCGATCCGCATCGCGACGCAACTGATCGGCCAGGTGGTCCGCCGCTTCGATCGAGTGCTGGAAAACGTCGGCCAGACTGCCGACGGTCGCGTCGTCGCCCGTGTACTGTCGAACTTGCTCCATGTCGAGCTTGGCCTCAAGCCAGGCCGAGCGCACCAGTCGCCAGCCCTCGTCGCGCCGGCTACGTGCGCCAGCCAACTCTATCTCTTCAGGCGGAGCTCCGCCACGGGCCGCTTGCTCGAGTTGGCCGTCGATCTCGGCTTGGGTGACTTGTGCTTTTGTCAACTGTTGCTTCAAATCGGCTACCTGCCGCTCGGCTTCCGCTAGCCGGCTTTCGTAGGCATCGATGGTTTCGCTTGAAGGGAGGGCCAACTGCTCCAGTGCATCGAGCGTTCCTCGCCAAAGCGGCAATCGCGCCAAGGAGGCAGAAGCCTGTTCTTCCAGCGATTCGAGTGCCGCGGCAGCCGCGGCGCGCTCTTCCTCGATGCGGCCGACGCTCGCTGCTCGGCGCAGCACGTTCTTCAGTAGATCAGCGTTGCGCGGCGGCGGCAGGCTGGCCAGCGTATGGCGTGCCGCCGACAACCGCTGGGATAATGCACTTACGAGGTCGGTCGCCTGATGGTACCTCGTCTCGATCGCCTCATAGCGATTGCCGAGGTTTTGTATCTCGACGCGTTGCGGACGCGTCACTCGCAACGTCTCCACGTCGTCGAGGCTGAGGTCGGGCCGCAATTCTCGCAGCAGGCGGCGCGCGTCCGACTCGGCCTGCTCGCGCCGCGGCGCCACCGTCTCGCGCAGGTCGCGCTGGGCCTTGCGGTAGCTTCCCAGATCTTTCGCAAGCTGCTCGATCGCCTCGCCCCGCCTCAGCAAGGCGTCAAAAAAGGTGTCGGACACCTTTTCGACGCCCTGGCCGGTCAGCCGCGCGATTTGCGCGTCGATTTCGGCGATTGCTTCGACGGCAGCCTGGCTGATTGTTTCGGCCGTGGACAGACGAGCGACGGTCTCGCGGCGACGTTCGCCAAACTTGTCGGACAACGGCTTGACGGGGCCGAGCTGCTCGATATCGGCGGCGTTGGCCCGCAAGCGGACAACCAGCGGAACAGCCTGGTGGATGCGCTGGAGCCGGGCCTGTTCCACGCGGGCCTGGGCCAGCTCACCCTCGGTTTCCTGCAGCGACTTTTGCGCCTGGCGGAGAGCTTTGTCGTGCCGTTCCCACTCGCTGCTTGGCAGTTGTGCGTCGGCAACGTCCTTGCGGGCCTTCTCCCAGGCGGCCAGTCGGGCGTTGATCTTCGGGTTCTTCGCCCGAGCGGCCGGGCTGAACAAGTCCGCCGCGTCCTTTTCGAGTTGCTCTTGCACGCTCTTGAGATCGGCGATACCCGACCCGGCGGCGAACAGCACCTGGCCAAGACTTCCTTTTCCGGCGACGATTTCGCGACCGCCGCGAACCAGCGCCGCGTGGTCGATGCCGAACATCGCCTCGAAGGTCTCGCGATCGAGTTCGCCTAGGTATTTGCCGAGCGCTCCGGGCTCGACGATCGTATTGTCGTCGGGGCCGCGCAGGTCGTTCTTGTTTGCCTTGCGGCGCAGGATTTCCAGACAGCTTCCATCACCGTTGGTCAACAGCCCGCCGATGCGCAGGTTGCCATAAGGATGTTCAAAATCGTCGGACGTGCGCGGCAGGATGCCGTACAGTAATTGATTGAGTGCCCGCAGCGCCGAGCTTTTGCCTGCTTCGTTCGGGCCGTAAACCAAGTGCAGTCCGCACGCGCCGGCGCTGAGGTCGAGCACTTCGTCGGTAAAGGGACCGAACGCCTTCAGATCGAGTCGTGCGATTTTCATCCGTGTCGTCGCGAGCTTCGCGGAAACGCCTGGGGCCAACCGAGCGGCCCGCCGCTCAGCAACTGGTACGATACGTGCTTTTTGTCCAGTTGTCGAGGGTCGCCGGCAGCATGACGTTACCGGGAGGCTTGCGCCTCCCGCTCGCCACAGGCGAGCGGCACATATCAGTGTGCCGGTAAGTCATCCACCGTCATTCGTCGGCACGAAAGAGCGCGTTACGATTTGTCGGTCTTGCCGCAGCATTCCTTGCTTTCGTCGCAGCAGCTCTTGCCTTCGCCTTCTCGGCAGCACGATTGTGCCGTCGAGCAGCAGCCGCGCGAGTCGGAGCAGCACTTCTTGCCGCCCAGGCAGCACGCAAGTTTGTCGGCGTGCTCCGCCTTGCAACAAGCGCTGCCTTCCTTGCAACAAGTGAGGCCCTTCTCGCAGCAGTCCTTGCTCCTTAAGTTGGCCGCGCCCAGGGCCGCCATCGCAACGCCTAGCGAAAGAACCGTAGCGGTTACTACTTTGCTTATCATAGAACGGATCTCCAAATTGAAATGGTTGAAACACTGTGGTGCGGCGGAACACAGATACCGCCGCGGAAAATTCGCCGGCCGCCGAGACGCGGCGCGGCCGCAGTCGACTTCGCTTTAGTGGTTTGTCAACCAACTATCGACGGATGGCGATTGGGGTAGGGTGGGACGAGCGAAACGAGTCCCACCTGCCAAATCATCATGGTGGGACTCCGGGTACCCTCTGGGTGGCTCGTCCCACCCTACGTGAACGCCGGCATCCATCACTCGAAGGCTGACCAAGCACTAGCGCGCATTAGCAACGCCAGACACAGTGCATCAGATGGAGAGGCGGCCCTGCCGGCCTGGCCGAGAACCACACGGCAGAACCGGCCTGATCCGTGTTTGGCGAAATGACTACCTGCAAGATTGCCGTCCCGATTTGCGTCGGCTCGGGAGACCACGCCTTGACCTGGGTCACCGTGGCCTGACGCTGGCAGCAGCAGGGAGGATGCGAAGGGTCGCCGTCCGGCAAAGAGTCATTACCTGACGCGCCATCGTTTGCGCTGCCATTGCCTTCCGGCGGGCAACAATGCGGACAAGACCCCACGGGCTGTTGGTCAGCGGGCGTCGGCGCGGCGCCGGCAACAGAGGTGCAGCACCACCCCGGCGGCAGAACGAGCGAGACAATCGTCGTTAGAATCAATAGCCGCATGAAAGTCTTCTTCACCGCGACGAGAGAAGCAAACTGTTTCCGGAGGATGGCCTTCCCAAGTCGGTCACCGTATAAGTTGACGGGCTAGGAAGCCCATCCTCCCTCTCATTTTACGCCCCTATCGGCCGGCGGCAAGCAGTCGGCGGACGATGACGCAACTCGCTTGCGCCTGAGGCGTAACGCTGAGATTCAAAAAGTTATCGCCCGGGTTGACCGCCGGGCCTTGCGCGACCCGCAGCCGACACTCCGGGTCGGGCGTTTCGTAATTGAGCACTGGGAACAACCGCCCGCGGCCCAAGGCCAAGGCGCTGGAAATCAATTCGATGACGCCGCTGCCCGCTCCCAGATTGCCGAAATAACTCTTCGCCGCAGTGACAGGTACGACATCAGCATGGTCTTGAAAGACCTGGCGAATAGCTCGCGCTTCGTCGATGTCGCCCCGGCGTGTACTGAGGCCATGTGCATGGATGTGGCCAACATCGGCGGGCGACAAGCCGGCTTCGCGCAAGGCGGAACGCATGGAGTTCGCCAAGGCCTGTTCACCGTCCGGCCGCGAATCGCGATCGGCGACCGTTGAGCTGGCCGCCGCCACGACTTCGCCATGGATCGTCGCTCCGCGTCGCTCGGCCAGGTCCAGTCGTTCGAGCACGATCGCGGCGGCCCCTTCGCCCAGCACCATGCCGCGTCGTTCGCGATCGAACGGACGCACCGCTTTGGTCGGATCGCCGTCGACGATGGCAATCTCCTCGCCGATCGTGGCATGGATGGCCTTCATGGGGTTTAAGCGCGTGCCCGTGGCGCCGGCGACCATGACGTCGGCATGGCCTCGTTGGATGACGCGAAACGCTTCACCGATCGCCAGGTTGCCGCCGGCCTCGCGCTGCGTAATGGAGTTGTTTGGTCCGCGCAGGTCGTTGTAGATGGCAATGTGGCTGGCCGGCATGTTAGGCAGGTATTTCAGCAGCCAGAGCGGGTTCATCTTGGGGATGCCCTGCGTCGCCCAGCGCGAAAAGTGGAAGCGGCGATGGTCGTCAAGGCAAGCGACGATGCCAGCCGTAAACTCATCGGGCATCGTGATCATGTAGTCCGATCCGCAGACGACGCCGCTACGCTCGGGATCGCATTTGCCGATGCCGAGTGCCGCGTCGGCCAGGGCCAATTGGGCCGCGGCCACACCCATCTGGCATTCGCGGCACATGACTTTCAGGCCTTTGCGAATCGACTTTTTCTGCTCGCCTTCAAGGGGGCCGAAATCGTCCACGTGGCCGGTGAAGTCGTGCGCCTCAGCCGCATAATTGACCGGCAGTGCGTCAGCAGGCAGCGATCGAATTGGACCAATTCCACTTTTGCCCGTCGAGAGCCGCTCCCAGAGCGTGTCTTTGTTGTTGCCCAGAGGGCTGATGATCCCGAGGCCGGTAATCACGACACGCGCCGGGCG